>CABMIB010000040.1 GCA_902386135.1 uncultured archaeon | reverse complement strand
GGACTGAGGCAGGGGTTTTTGAAGAATTTTGGAAGCGGAGTCTTCTGAAATACGATCTTATCAGGTGGGAGAAAAGGGCTGACACCTACATTGCCATGTTGCACTTTGCATGCGGGATTATTACATGGCGTGCAACAGGTCTACTGGGATAGGCTCTAAGTCATTCGGAAGTCTGGGGTTTCGGAAGTACTGAAGGAATAGTTTAATACTTCAGGGATGCATAATAAATAATGATAAAACATGATTTTAAACTTTCAGCTTATAAACGTGGAATCCAAGGTATACTCAAGCTCTGAAGATATCAGGAAATACAAGAATATTAACATAAATTATGATATTAATCTTAGAAATCCCTCCTTAGTGGCCCAGAACACGCCGTTCGGGGAGAAATCCGTGCTCAGGGTGGAGTACACTTTCGCTATAAACTACCTGAGCCCGAATGTCGGTCATATCAGGTTTGAGGGGTTATCGGATTATTACAGCGAAGATGACTTAAAGGATATAAAAGATAAATGGGATTCCGGAAAAGCGCCTGGAGATATCCAGAACGAGATCGCAAATACCATGGTGGCTAACCTGGCACCTCTTGCGCTGCTGTTGTCAAAAGCACTCGGGCTACCACCATCGATGCCGGTTCCTGTTATCAACTTCCAGCAGATGCAGAAGAAAAAAGAAGAGCCGACATATTATCATGGATGATCCGGGCAGTGTTATCTAACTGGCACGGTCATCAATAAATACCGGTCTCCGAAAGGAGACAGAAGAACAGCCTAAGAACAAACTCTTGAAGTAAATCAAGAGCAAATCAAAGAGATGCGAGGTAAAAAATATGTCAAAACTTAAAAAGCGGGGTCTGGAGAGAAAAGGTGAGAAAAAGCAGAAAATTCTGGAGAACAAATTGATAGAAGAGCATCTTGAGGATTTAACAAAAATGAATGTGGAGTTAGAAGAACTGCCTGAAGAGTAGATTTGAAAGTAAGGGTAAAAATACTGTCCGGCGGTGTAAAAGAACAGGAATTAGAGGTTCTGGCGGATTCAACATATGAAGAGCTCCTTGAGTCTCTTCATATCAATCCTGAGATAGTTATCGTATTTCGCGGCGGTGTTCCTGTTCCGTTGGATGAGAAATTAACTGCAGATGATATTGAGATACTGAGGGTTGTGACAGGAGGAAATCGATAGCTTTAAGTGCTCACAGCACCTCAGATTTTATGGAGACGGCTAAAAGGGTGCCATGATACAAATGAATAAAAAAATGTCTGAAATACAGCAAAAAAGGTCATTGTTGATCAACCCGGGGAAGAAGAAGGAATCCGATGAGCTTGAATCATGGATGATAGAGGAGTTTTTCGTTCCATACCAGGCATCTTAATCAATTATACGGGGAGAGCATGGAAGTAACCGGAATTTGCAGTATCTGCGGGCGTCCCGGAAAGCTGTTTACATGCCAGCTTTGCGGGAGACTCGTGTGTTCCCGGTGTCTTACAGGAGAGGGAATATGCGTCCAGTGCGCGCGCGGCAGGCGTTATTCAGCTTCAAGGACATAGAAATAGCGCGAAGATATTGAGTCGCTGATAGACTTTAGTAGAAGCGGTTTTGCGCTTTCGGCACTTGCGGCGATACCGAACACACCGAGAGGTATCGAAGTGTTAGCATGGAGCGGACCGCCCGTGACTTCGCCCCATTCCCCGAACGCTTTCTTGAGAACGTTCTTCATGTTAAGTTCCATGTTTTTTGACTCTGCGTAAACATATATCTTTGTCGCATTGATAGCAAGCACAAGGGCAGTTGAAATGCCTTCTATATCCAGCATGTATCTGCAGACCCTGGGAATCGTGCCCGGGTCTTTTACATAACCTATCGTGGTGAACAGGGATGCTCCCTTCATTATTTTATTTGCGATCGCGCGTGAAAGATCTTCGAAAGTATCAATCCTGGCTGATGGGTGCTCAAGGCTGTTCAGCAATTCCATATCCGCATATTTATGGATGAACCAGTAGGATTCAAGATCATGCAGTGTAAAATTCGCTATAAGGGTCTTGGTCTTTTCCCTGATAGCAAAAAGAAGCAAAGTTGCCAGCCTTTTATCTATTGCCACGCCGAGTTTTTTCAGGTACTCTGCCATTATGCTCGATGTGGTTTCAGTCGTCCTGACATCCTGGTAGGCGCAGCGTATCCCTTCTGTGTTGCCAAGGGTATGCCCTATCACTATCGTGGGACTAATTTTTTCGCCGGGCAACTCCGTGGGCAGCAGGTCAACAAAAGCCGTGCAGTTCCGGGATGAGGATATCTGCGGTGCATTCATCACATCGTCGCCGAGGATATTGACAAGGGTCCTGTTCTGTATCGTCCCTGTATAGTAGATAGCGGCTTCCAGGTTGTAATGTTCTGCGATCCTCTTGAGCGCAAGTGAACTTGCAAGCGAGTCAGGGTCCGGGTTGTTCCGGGTATAGATAGTAAGCCTGTTGCCAGGCTGTGATAACAGGTTCTTGAAAGCCCGCTGTTTCCAGAAATTAAAGCCCTTGAACATTCTGTGCCTATATTGATATTCATCTGGATATATGTTTTGCAGTTTATTCAGGTTTTTCAGCAGTTTTTCCTTTCTTCAATATCCATGCCTTTTTCCTGTAGTAACCCAGGGGATGCGAAATCCGCTCACATAAGGGTTCTTTGCCAAAGCAGTTCCCGTAAGTTGTCATGGTGGCGCACGAAGGGGATTTATAGACGGTTCCCGTGGAGCCGTGGATGTGCATTACCTGGTACCTTGTGCGCTCCTCATCAAAATCCGGTGAGACCTTGAAAAGTTCGATAATCCCTTCCACGTTCATCCCGATATTGAGCAGGAAGGAAGTGAGGGCAAAGCGCATGGAATGCGCAAGGTTCACGCCTGCCTGGGCGTTTGAGAGGGAATGTGCCATACACGGGGGAAAACAATCCGGCATTATTTCCCGGAACTCTTCGATGCTGAACTCGGATTTGCGCGCGCTGAGGCTGCTGCGTATTTCTCCAAGGTATGTTTCAAGAGCAGAGCCGATGTCATCAGGCACGTCAACAGGCAGGCTTGATTCAATCCTTTTCCTTATAGCCTCTTCCAGGATGCGCGAGAACTCCTCCCTGGCTAAATGGACCTGGCCACGGTTCATTTTCCTGTTTATCAGCTTCCATTCCTTTTCGTGGATGGCGCTCGCGTAGCGGATATAATCTGAAAAATGCATCGCATAGGTATGATCTTCAACATCGCAGTTAATGTCGAAATCGAAGGCAAGTTCTTTAAGTACATCATCCTGCAGTTTTTTTATCTGCTCGTAGGAGGATTTTGCCTCGGCAAGGGCGTAGCGCCGTATAAGGTATCCGTCATTGATGCATGAAACAAGTATCCTTGCGACCGGGTACGATAGCAGTTCCTTTTCAGCACTTATCCTGTCGGAGACCTCGTGTTTCAGGACACCATCCCGGATAGCCTGAAGGACGCGCTCTTTCCCTCTTTCCCTCACCTTCTCGAAGGCTTTATCATAAAAAAGTTCATCAAGTTTAAAGTCCAGGGATTCCACGTATTTTAAAGCGCCGTGAACAAAAGGAAAATATGCGAAACCGAAGACATCCATGCCTACTCGGATTCTACCCTGGGGGCCAGCATGTAACTGACATCGCCGTGACCCTGCGCTATCTTGAACCTGACTTTCAGGGGATAATCTTTTCCGATATCTATTGAGACCTCTCCGGTTTTTCCTGCGATTTTGCTTATATCGGTAAGATAATCAAGCGAGAACAGCGATTTTGCATCCCCTGCCTTGAGGTCTACCAACTGATCTTTTGCCATCTCCAGCTGGACGTTATCCGTATCTCCTTCGGCTTCCATGAAGAAGACTTCTCCGCGCACTCCCATGGACATATAGTCGCTTACCTTTTCGGCAGCCCTCACCGCTCTTTTCAGGTCCTCGCCACGTATGACGATATGCGCAGGCAGGTCAAGAGCAGGGACTTTCGGCTCTTTTCTTATGGATGAAGGGTCAAGCAGGGACATGGTGTAAGAAAGCTCACGCATCCGGATAACGAGTTTATGGGCGGTCTCATCAAGAGAAAGTTCGATATTATCGTTCTTATCAGCCATTTCCATTATGCCGTTCAATTTCGTCAGGTCGATGCCAAGCTCTCCTTCCGTCGCCTCAAATGAATCGAAAGCATCTTTTGCAAGGTCAAGACTCACCATTGCGACATTGGCGGGGTCGACAGCTCTTACAGATATACCATCTGCCGTGAGTTTGAATCTTGCTTCATCAACGAGTGTGGATATTGATTCGATCGCGTCCTTTAGTTTTTCTGCGCCAATTACTGCCTTAAACATTTCAAGCCTCCACTATATATTATAACCTTTGATATTAATAAGTTATCCATATCCGAGGCAACAGTTTTAATTTCCGGGCTTCATTTCCAGTCCGCGTCTTAACGCTTTGCTAAAACTGGCTCATTGTTTCCTCCTCTCATCAGGATATTTCTCTAATAACACATGTGTTTCGCACGTTAGCTATTTACGAGAACAGGATCAAACTTATTGATCACAGCGGGGGAACAATGATTGCTATTAGAAGTCCGGACACCATTTACCAGGCTCACGGCGAGATAGAGAACGGCACTTTTCACGGAAGATGGCACTTCTCTTTCGATGAGTACTACGACCCCAAGTACACTCATTTCGGCACCCTGCGCGTCTTTAACGATGATACGCTCTCTCCCGGTGCTGTCTGGCCCCTGCATCCGCACCGCGATAATGAGGTCGTGACCTACTGCGCCGAGGGAGAGTTCAGGCACGCAGATGAGCATGGGAAAGGCGGGATACTCAGGAAGGGCTGGGTGCAGCATACTACCGTGGGAAAAGGCATGTGGCACTCAGAACTTAATAACCTGCCTGATAAACCCATGCGCTTTATCCAGATGTGGTTCTTTCCTTCAAAGCACGGACTTGAACCCTCGGTTGAGCAAAAAGCCGTTGAGAAGCCGGAAAGGACGAACCGTTTCCTCCCCCTGGTCTCCAATACCCATCCCGGCGCGCTGCGCATAGTTTCGGACGCGGCTGTGTATTCCTGCTTCCTTGAGGCGGGTAAAAAAGTAGATTTCCAGCTCGAAGAAGGGCGCGGAGCATACCTGTATGTGCTTGAGGGTGGACCCGTGGAGGTGAACGGCGAACCGGTTCCCGCGCTTGGAGCTGTAATGGCGGAGCGAGAGCGGGAACTGCGTGTCGGGGCGGAAAAAGATGCCGAACTTCTGCTGGTGGAGGTACATCTGGTTTAGCTATAGTAACCAACCGTAAATTATAGCCATTACGGGGAGTCCATATATTCGTCAGTCTGAAATATTCCACGGATTGATGGGATTAAACACCGCAAAGAACGCAAAGTTCGCAAAGCATAGCAATAAAATTCTTTGCGAACTTTGCGTTCTTTGCGGTGAATTCGCTATACGCAGCAAGTTATCACGCAAACTAAAGCTAAATTTTGGGGCTAATTATTATAGATACTTAGGTTATGCTACATTCTACTCAAGACTTCACACGATCTAAAAGTCAAAGCCTCTTTGTCATATAAGCGCCTTCGCGCCCGTAGCCGAACTTCCTGTAATAATCCCGTACCCCTATAGCGCTCGTCACTGCTATCTTCTCATATCCTGCCGAGCGTGCCATCTCTTCGGCCTGCGCCAGAAGTTCCTCGCCGTATCCCCTGTGCTGCCACTGCGCCCTGCCCGCGCTGTCACCCGGAAGAACCATCGAGCCGTAAACGTGCAGTTCGCGGACAAGTGCCGCGCCGGGAAGCTCCTGCCTGTGGGGCGCATTGGGGAAACGGAGCCTGATAAACCCTATTAATATATCCTTTTCTATGTCCTCAAATGAGATGAAGTTCTCTTTGCCGCCGCAGGCTCTATACTCTTCAGTGGTAAGTTCGATGTTCCCTGGCTTTATTCCCGAAAGTGCCCTGTGCCCGACCTCCCTGCACCTGATGCAGCGGCACCTGCCTCCCATTTCCAGGAGCCTTTTTTTTGCAAGCTCCCTTATATCGCTTTTTTTGATCCCCGCAAGCACCTGGTAGGCGGGAATGTCGCGCTGTATCCTCTGCAAACGGACCCATTTAGGCAATATGGATTTTACTTTTGCGAGAAGTTCCACCGCTTCTTCCACTTCAAGAGGCGCATAGTTCCCGAGTTCCCACATCCCGTGAAGACGAGTCCCTTCTGTCACCAGCGTCGGGTATATCTTCAGGTAATCAGGCATAAAGCGCTCATCTTCAAATAGCGTTTTGAACATGCGAAGATCCGAATCCGTCGTCGAACCCGGAAGCCCGGGCATCATATGGAACCCGACTTTCAAACCGCTGTCGCGAAGTCTCATATTAGCGTTCGCACTTTCCGCAACTGTATGTCCGCGCTGTATCCCTGCAAGAATGAAATCATAGGTGCTCTGGACTCCTATCTCCACCTTCGTAGCTCCCAGCCCGAGAATGGTATCGATATGCTCTCTTTCCGTCCAGTCAGGCCTTGTCTCTATCGTGATGCCCACATTCCTGATGCGTGCGACTTCGTTGGCAGACTGGGCTTCTTCGATTGAAATATACTTCCTGTTCTGCCGCCATTCCTCCCCGTAAAAATCATTCATAGCTTCAATGGCACGCTTCACGAACCATTCCTGGTAGCACAGCATCCGCGATGTGAAAGTCCCTCCCATTATGATAAGCTCGGCTTTCCCGACCTGATGCCCTATCTCTAAAAGCTGTCTCAGGCGCGAGGAGACCTGCATGTAAGGGTCAAAACCATTCTCTAACGCCCGCCTTGCTGCTGGTTCTGCGCCCATATAACTCTGCGGCGAATGGAATTTTGAGGCCGGACCGCCCGGGCACTGGATACATAATCCATGTGGGCAGGGAGCAGGTGAAGTCATTGCAGCTATCACAGCTACTCCGGATATTGTCCTGACGGGCTTCAGTTGGAGCAGTTCAATAACCTGCTGTCTCTCCTCATCTTTTGCGGCAGCAAGTATCATTGAATTACCCGGCAAGGAGGAAAGTTTATAGCGTGCGCTCACTTCTTTTTTAGCTGCATTTAACTCCTGCTCGTTTGTTATCTCTTTTCGGAGGAGCTGTTCTAGCAGCTCCCTGCAGGCAGGTCCGGTTCTGTCCATTTCGTTCCTTATTAGCCGCCTGGATAATTAAGATTGGTCTTGATGCCCGGCGTGGCTGGAAGTGAGAAGCAGGTTAGAGGCTAATTCTGGCAACAATTTGGGTGTAATTTTGGAAAATTGCTTTAAGCAATAAGCTACTAAACGTTTTTCTGAGGAACCTGAATTCCTATCCTATCCAATAAAATTCGATTCAATAAACTTTTTTTGGTTCCTCAAACATTCCAATGAAAATAAGGATATTTTCCGATTAATAAGGTTTTCGGTTTTGTTCCGACAGTCTCCAGAGCTGAAATGCTAACAGGACTATTATTGGTTTTTTGGTCTTGGATGGCATCGAAACATTTATTATTAATAATGACAATTATCTCTTTGGGGAGCAGGTTCGACTCGCTTCATTGGTATCACAAATCAAAGCCTGCTCCTATAATACTTTACGCCTCAGGTACAGAGAGAAATTCTTTCATCAGTGTTAGGCCGAAGTGAATGCATCAAAAACATAGTTGTGAAATTCGTGTTAACCATTCTTAATAGTATGTCAATCCGATAATGATAAAAAAGAGGGATAAAACGTATGAAAATTGTACATGTCCAATCAGTGCTTCCGCAAGAAGATGTAATCGCATTGAAAGAAAAAGCTCATGAGTCCTCCATTAAAGATGCCATCTCAAAGGCTGTGTATCACTATTTGAAATGCAATGCATAGTAAAGGATAAAGGATATAGAAGATATAAGCCACCCCCATATACCTTCAGGTTTTAGTTATCATTATTTAGAGAGTTCAAGATTTTTTCGATTTCCTCAACCGTTCAATCCTCAACCGAGCCTCATCCGCTGCTCTCCTCTGCTGCTTTTCAAGCTCAGCAACTATCTCGTTAAAGCCGACCTTAAGCAGGTACACCTTATACGGTCTTCCTTTCCCCGGCTTCTTCTCTTCCCGCTCGCTTATCCAGCCGCGTTCTTTTAAATCTCTCATAACAATGCTGACTTCAGGCTGGCGTAACCCCGCTTCTCTTTCAAGTCCTACCGATGTGACCTCATTCGAACCCTGGAGATAGCCAAGAGCTCTTGCAACAGTTCTGCTTATGCCTAAAGAAATCAGAGCGTCTGCAATTTCTTCATTCTTTTCGTCAAGTTGTCTTATAGTAAGAGATTTCATATCGACTCCCGTAGTATATCATGGGTTCGTATTAGTTTAATCTTTCGATAAGATGCCTTTGGGAGAACCCGAAAGGTATCACGCTATCACGCTTTTTACGAACCAGCCTGCTTACTTGTTGAAAGCAGCCCGGAACGGGAGGACAGTACCTCTATTCGGTAACAATTTTATCCTTCCGTTTTTGCATTGTATTTGAATGCATACAGGATTGTGCCAATGTGATAATATCTTTGTCACAACATAATATGTAAATATCACCTGTAGATTCTAGATAAATGCTTAAGTATAAAACAGAGTATTCTATCTAACAGTTTATACATAAAGAAGATAAGTGGTGGTTGGAATTAAAAAGAAAATTATTAAAAAAACTATTCTCTGTTTTTTGTTAATCGTGATTGTAACGCTTAGCGCATCTGCCCAGCCTGATGCAGTAGTATCATCTATATCGTCTAACGTGTCTTCATTACATAATATAAAAATATCATCATCCAATGTACGCATATCATCATCTAATGTACAGACATCTTCGTCATCTACTGTGCAAGCAGCTTCATCTACTGTGCAGGTAACTTCACCATCTTCTAATAATATTGCGATAGCTTCATCACCCGGCGTACAGGTATCTTCGTCCAACGGGCAAACATCCTCATCATCAAACATACAATCGTCTTCGTCTAACGTACAGGTATCCTCATCTAATGGACAGGCAACATCATCGTCTAATACAGCAATATCCTCATCGTCTAACGGACAAACGACTTCTAATATAGCGATATCCTCATCATCTAATGTACAGGTATCTTCGTCCAACGGGCAAACAACCTCATCGTCTAACGTACAGGTATCCTCATCTAACGGACAAACATCCTCATCATCAAGCATACAATCGTCTTCGTCAAATGTACAGGTATCTTCATCCAATGGACAAACATCTTCCTCGTCCAATGTACAAACGTCATCATCCGATGCGAAAAACGGGAACATTTACTACGTTGAAGCAAGCGTTGCCGGGAATGTGGAAAAAGTCACGACTGTAGCATTAGCAAACCTCAATACATCTGATGTATTATTATCCCCACCTGCCCGATCATCTTTATCAAAGGTACTGACATCACCTAAGGTTTTAGATGATAAGTCCGGTAGCTCTGAAAAATATCCGGCCCCTGGAGAAATGAAGAGTAATGAGATAATTTTTGATATTTTCTCCCGCCTGACGGACGGTCTTAAAGATAGATTCAACCTTGGGTGAGTTCTTTCAAGCAGCATTTTTTGTTTATTAACAGCGTTTATTTTCGTTACACCCTCTGCGAGAAGCGATAAGAATGCAGGAGAACTTTTGATGACAGGAACCCCCCCTAACAGGCATGTCATTTCATAATAATCACCATTACAATTATTATTTAAATGCATAAATATAAGCTATAGCATTATATATATTTGTGTAGTGAGTATGATGGCAGTCTTCTCCCAGAGTATACCACCTTATCCATAACAATCCCCCGATTACCATCATACTCAGAAAAACGCTTTTCAAGGAATATACAATATGCACTTTGAGATTGGTAAATATGTTTATTTGAAGCAGCGATATGAAGGTTGATAATTGAGATATTTTTGAAAGAAACGAAAAATTATCTTTCTTAAATGCACAGGACATGGTGAATTGATTATGTTAAATATAAGAACAGTTATTAACAATAAACCAAAAACAGTGGGATACATAGTGTTTTTAATAGGCACTTTGTCACTGTCATTTGCTCTGAAAATGTTAGGAGAAGCGATATTCCCTCCTTATATACTAAAGTACATGTCAGAAAAAACATTATTTATATACCTCGGGCTTATCTGTTTACTTTCTCTTGTATCGTATAAATTCATATCCAAAGGCTATACCATGCTCAGCCCGTACCTGAAATAAACATGTATATCTTATCCTTAGGCTCATATGGAAGATACGGGGTCTATAACAACCTTCTCCAAAACCGTATGAATTCCATAGCTGGATTTTTTAAGAATGTATAAGTTTATATAATCATGAATTTACATTTTAGTGTGAATAAAGGTACTACCAGAGGAAATATTAAGGAAGGATTAAGCGTAAGCATTGTTTTAAAGCAAGATCAAAGGAGCGGGAAACTAACTCAAGGTATTGTAAAGAGAATTTTAACTAATGCCTCATTTCATCCACATGGGATAAAAGTTGAATTAGTAGACGGTCGGGTTGGAAGAGTTAAGGAAATCCATCAAAAAGTTGCAGATAAGCCTAAATCATAAGTAACCCTTTTTGCCAGTCATTGATTATCTTGACAGCCGCCCTTGTTTCATCCACCTCACCCTTCTTTCTCAGGAAATTGCTCTGTCTGCCTATGAGAAGAAGCACATCATAGGGCTCATGTTCCCCTATTGTAACATGATAAAAAGACTCCAGGGCGGTCTTGTTTTCAGCGCACATTTTCTCTATGATCTTCATTGCCACGCCAATAGGGTCTTGCAGGTGTGTTGCATCCTTCACTGCAAGAAGGCCCTGTATGTACTCGTCGTTCTCGCCAAAGGGTATCACTCCCGGCGTATCTATGAACATTATTCGCGAACCGGCATTCACAAGCTGGATTCCTTTTGTATGGCCTGATATTGGGGATGTGCCGGCTTTGTGCTTCCCTGCCACGCCATTGATCACCGATGATTTGCCAGTATTAGGATAGCCAAGTGAACCCACCAGTATGTCGCGTCCTTTTATCCCGGCGGTTTCAAGGATCTTGTGTCTTAACATGGTTGTCCCGAACCTGTCCTTAACAGACACGAAGACCGTAGGTGCGATTTGTGACAGCCGGGATTTGGTTTTCTCGATTGTTTCCTTTGATACAAGATCGCATTTGTTAAGGACTATTATGAATGGCTTCTTTGAACGCACTATATCACGTTCCACCTCGCTGTTTCGAGTCTCGTCGGGAAACCTGGCGTCTACGACCTCAAGAAGGATATCGGCTTTTTTTATAACATCCTTTAACATCATCCTGTGGCTTGCCATACCATGTGCTATGGCGCATGAGGATATAAGGATGTGTTATGATATTTGCGCCTTGATCGAAAAATCCATAGGTTAACTTTTTTAATATCTTGGAAAATATCAGTATATGCGTTTTGACCTGCACATCCATTCGAACCATTCATCGGACAGCAGCCTCACGGTCGATGAGATCCTGCAGCAGGCTGTAAAGAAAGGTCTTGATGGTATCGCGATATGCGACCACAATACGGTCGAGGGGAGCCTGCTTGGCATCAGGCGCGCCCGTGAATTGAACCTCCCTTTGATCGTGCTGCCTGGCGTGGAAGTCTCAACAATTGAAGGACATCTTCTTGTGCTCGGGGTAAAAGAAAACATCCCGCACGACCTCCCGTATCTTGAGACCATCAGCGTCGCCAGGCAAAAAGGCGGTGTGGTCATAGCTGCGCATCCTTTTAAAAGTGGAGGTATCGGCTACGGGGCAAGGGATGCCGATGCTGTGGAGACCTTCAATTCCAGGTGTATATTCGATGAAAACATGAAAGCAAAAAAGATAGCGCAGGAACGTGGAAAACCAGAAGTGGGAGGGAGCGATTCCCATCTGCTGGCAACAATAGGTCTTGCTTATACGGATATAGAGGCAGAGCCTGATGAGAGAGCTATTCTGTCCGCCATCAGGGAAGGCAGGACAGGCTCATCTGGACAGGTCGTCCCGTTATCCGTTGTTGTTATCCATATTCTGCGCGGGTTACTGAGGAAATTTCGTAAGCCTGGAAAAGAGCTTTATAGCAGGATTTTCCATTAGAAAGGAACAATGTAAGAGGCGTTATGGCGGATTATGATGTGATCGTCGTCGGAGGAGGAATCAGCGGACTCCTGTCAGCCCTGACTATTTCCAGGCATGGAAAGAGCGTACTTGTCCTTGAAAAAGACAGCGTGGTCGGAGGCAATTGCAACAGCTACAATGTGGACGGCTTCCAGGTGGATACCGGCGTACATGCCATAACCCACCTGCGGGAAGGACCGCTCCGGCGGCTGATAGATGAATATTTCACATATTCACCCGTGTTCCTGGACCACGGGGATTACTATGTACGCACTGAGAAAGGCCTTACGAAACTGCCCTCCAACATCAAAGAATTCGTCACTTTCGATGTCCTGCCAAGGAAGGACAGGTTCATGCTTTCGCAGGCCCTGACAAGAGCCCTTACGCAGGTAACGTTCGGGATGCTTGAAGGCAACCAGCCTGTATACGACCACCTGCCCGGCGGGCTATCTGCGGATACCTATGATTTCGTGGATGCGGTCGCTTATTCCCTCTCCGGCAAATCCATGAAAGAGACCTCGATAAACCGCATATTATACGGGGGAAGCTTTGTCAGGGACAGCATCTCGGAAGATGTTTTCGAGGCTGGACCGCAGGAGAGCACTTCCTATACATCAAGAATAACAGATACGATATCAAGGTACCAGTTAAAAAGCCACTTCTCGAACATAAGCAGGCTGGCTACCAATAAGATCGCCTACGCGCAGGGTTATCCCCGCGGCGGCTTAAAGTCCGTTTTAAATGCGGTTCTATACTCTATGCCAAAAACGGTGCAGATCAGAACCGGCTCAAGGGTAAAAAAGATAATATCCGAGGGCGGGAAGGTGACAGGGGTTGCTACAGATAAAGATGTAATCAAAGCCAGTACGGTGGTATATTCGGGTTTTGCAAAAACTCTTCCGGATTTGATCGATCTGCCCCCCGATTATAAGGAAAATCTTTCCCATATAGACCAGACCTTAAGCCTTACCATATGGCTTGGCCTGAGCGAAAAACTAAAAGTGTTCGGTTATACAGGCTCTGAGATATGGTTCAAAGGCGGCGCATACTGGGCTATGCCTATCAGCAATCATGACCCGAACCTTGCGCCTGCAGGTAAGCAATTGATAGGGTTCACATTCATAATCGATGATAAAAAGAACATAGAAAGTGAAAAGAAACGGGCATTCGAGCTTATCCTGAGAGCTGTTCCCGGTATCGAAAACATGATAGAGATGACGCATTACCAGGTAACGATACCTGAGAAAGCGGCTGTCACCATAAACGGGTTTTTTGCGACCGTGCGCCCGCCAGTTGAGAACCTCTATCTTGTGGGTACGGATATCGATAACAGGAGCATGGGTGTAACAAGGGCGGCGTATTCGGTGCTTGAGCTGTTAAAAGCCATGAAAGACGATAAAAAGCTATAGTTAAATTTTAGCTTTTCTTCTTTTCATATAATCCGAAAGACCGGAACTCAGTACAATTACGACCCCGGCAGTAAAGACAAGGGCTCCGACAAGTTTCGGATCTTTGAGCTTATCTACCAGGAGGAGTATCACGCCTGCATGCAGGATTATGAGACCCAGAACGAAAGATGTTATTTCTTTATACTTCTGGAAAATCGTATAGTATGTCAGACCTGCTAACCATGTCCCGATGCCGAGATATTCGTAAGATATGTTGCTTCTGGCAGGTTCATATACCCGGTAATACAGTCCTGAAAGGAGAAAGATTGCGCCGATCAGTCCTAAAAGTATCTTTTTCTTATTCATAGCAGTCGTGTTTATTTTCCTCTTATATAAATGCAATTTGATAAGGATTTTGATTGAACATTATTTCAATCTATTTCAATAAACAATGAGTTTCGCACAATTTCACAAACTATTTATAGTGTTATTGTTTAAGTAATTAGTATAGTGGCTTGCTAAAAACGCATCAAAGTAGCCATAATGTATCGGTGGAGAGGTAACAAAATAAGGAGGTGAAAAGATGGCTGGAGATATAACACTCGTGCAAGTAATCGAGGCATGGGTAGCTTTAATTGTTTTCATGTTTTTAATGCTTAAACTTAACGACTACATCCATAGAACTCCCAAACAAGAAAAAACCTAAGACATAGAATTTCTATCACTAATTGAAACGGTTAATACGTCCATTTATCACCCGATAAAAACGCACCTTTCTTGCATTTCTTTTTTACCCTTGTAAGAAAACGCCGTTTTAATACCTACCCTTTTTATGAGAGTACTGTAAAATTCATATTCTATTGTTTTTGCTGTTCAAAAATAAAGGATATCAGGCTACCTAAACCACCAAAAAATAAGAGAACTGCTCCTATTATACAGTATGAATTTATCGACCCTTGAAGAATAGCTGAAAAATCTTCACCCATGGAACCACCGTAATATGATCTTAGAAATGCATATGCTGTTTCTCTTCCCCATATGGGACTAAATATAATTATTACTATTCCCAGAATGAATGTCATTAAAGATACTATAGGTAAATTTTGAAGTTTTAACGCACTCATAATTATATACTCCTGTTCCAGTTTCCTGTTTCGGTTAATATTTTTAATATTTCTAAATCCATTTTTCGAGTATAATATTTCCAAATAATATATAAGTTTGTTGATGAAACGATCAAAAAAACGTCCGTTTATTTAACATTCTTTTTACTTTTGTGAGAAACGGCTGTTTTAATGCCTACCCTTTTTATCGCGTTAAGTTTACTTTAATCTTATAGCGGAGTGCTTATATTACTGTAATTCCTACGATATGCTTTTGCAGTTTTATGAAGTAGCTTGAAAAGCGTTCTGGGTTAAAGTAATCCACTTGTTTTCGCCAGGGCATCAGGGCTTTAACAAACAACCGGCAACTTGATAGAACCCTTTGCTACTTATTCGGATGTTCAGGCTGCACCTCCAGCAGGAAGCCATAGCTTAAGTTACCTTTTTCTTTCCACCCGGAGCCGATTTTCAGAACGTAAAGACCAGGCTCAAGTGATAGCTCTATATCCTGCTCACGCTCAAGAGGAAGCGTGAGGCGTTCTCCCTCCTGGAATTGCCACAACTGCCAGCGGTGTTCCTCACCTTCTTTAAGTTTATCCTTGTTTGTGACCGGGATGACATTAAGCTGCAACTCTTCTGGAGTCTCCTGAAAAGGTAGAAGGAGATGTGCTGTAAATGGAGAACCAACAGGCAACGGCTCTTGTAGCGTTAAGATGCCCATCTTATCCTTACAAGAGCCTATCCATATCTCTTTCAAGCAATAGCTGCCGATTCCCTGATTGCTGCCGTTTCCAAAGTCGCTTTTAACAATTGTAAGAGTAGCTGTTGGCGGATCTAATTGTATTTTTGATTGCAAACATCCGCTTACTGCAATCAAAGTGATAATTCCCATAATTGCCAATTTAATTTTCTTATTCATTAGTCTTCACTCCTTTTTTAAGTTCTTTCGTTATGAACGCTCTATAATGGTATTTTTTCTGATATTGATTTTAAGTCCTTTATTGACGGAGTTATATAATGTTCATGAATCGTTTTTGGCTTATCATCTACCAATTTCGCAACTTGCTCAACAGTCCATCTCTTTCTTAATGCTCTTTATATAAACCTGCATGCCCGGGGAAGCAAGCGGGAAACTTAAAATTTAATACTTTGCCAGTGGTTTAGCTCCATATGGAAGTTCGAGCGATTTTTCATGTGAAGGTCAATGGAGTGCGGATATGAAGGTAATCCCGATAGCAGCAGATTCGCTCGGGACGCGCAGCATGGCAACTTTTGTAGAAACCGGGGATTGCAATATCTGCATCGACCCGGCTGTCTCCCTTGGACCGCGGCGCTACGGTCTTCCGCCTCATCCGCTGGAGTACAGGAAGATGGATGAGCACTGGGAAAGTATAAAAAAATACGCGGAAGAATCAGATGTGCTTATCCTGACGCACTACCATTACGACCACCATGACCCTGAGTTCCCTGAAATGTACAGGGGTAAGACCGTATTCATCAAGCATCCGACAGAAAACATTAACCGCAGCCAGAAGGGAAGGGCGGATTTTTTTTTAAAGCAGATCGACGGCATGCCTGGGAAGCTTGAGTATGCGGACGGCAGGGAGTTCTCATTCGGCGACACCGGCGTTCGCTTCTCGGATGCCGTGTTCCATGGGACGGGCAACAGGCTCGGATATGTTGTCGAAACGTGCGTCAGGGAAGGTGATGAAAGCTTCGTGTTCACTTCGGATGTGGAGGGTCCGAACACGAAAGAGCAGACGGATTTTATTATAAAAGAGAATCCGGATGTCGTATATCTCGACGGCCCTCTTTCGTACATGCTGGGCTACCGCTATTCGTACGAGAGCCTGGCTGGCGCTGTTGAGAACATACTCAGGATCCTTAACGGGACGGACGTGGAGAAGCTCGTGATCGACCATCATCTCCTGCGGGATCTGAACTGGAAGGAAAAGATAGCCAGGGTATTTGATGCAGGAAAGGAAGTGCTGACGGCAGCCGAATTCCTGGGCGTCGGGAATAGCCAGCTTGAGGCAAGGCGAAAGGAGCTGTTTAAAGAGCACCCTGTGCGAGAAAGTACGCTGGAAAGATGGGAAGTGAAAGAATGATAATCGGCGCATCGTCCTTTGCATCGCCCCTGCCCGAACTGCAAAAGGAAGTGGAAAGCATTGAGCTTTACATTCCGAAGCTCGGGCTGTACAGGGGAAATGAACTTGTAAAGGAGCGGGTGAAGAAACTTCGAGATGCTCTCACCACAAGCAGCCTCCTCACCTCTATGCACGCTCCATACTTCGGGGATTCTCCGAACTATCCGGTTGAACTCATGGTTGATACTGCGCACATGGGCAAAGTGCAGTTCCGTCTTATGGAAGAGAGCATCAGCATGGCAGGTGAATTTGGCTGCAATGTTGTCGTTATTCATCCGGGGAAGATTACAGAGGAAAGGGAAGCATGTTTCACTAACATGGTGGATAACCTCAGGCAGCTTTCCCTTAAAGCCGGGGACTGCGGAATTATCCTCGGGCTTGAGAACAAGGAAGGCACAGACCCCACGAATCTTTGCTGCACTGTGGAAGAGCACCTGCGCGCGATAAAAGAGGTGAACTCACCCAATCTGAAAGCCACCTTCGATATCGGGCATGCGAACCTCACATGCGGCGGGGATATGAAGAAGCTGCGCGAATTCATAAGACGGCTCGGGGACAGCGTGGTGCACGCGCACATACACGATAACAACGGCGTGAACGGCGAGAAATACTTCGGGGACATGCACGCCGCACCCGGGGAAGGGAGCATTGATTTCTCCGTGCTGCGCGAGCTGCGGTTTGATGGCGTATACAATCTTGAGGTATTTTCAATAGAGGACGTGCGCAGGGGTAAGAAAATGCTTGAAAGCCTGTGGCGGCATGCTTAAAGAAATAATCGTTTTTATCACAGCGCTTATTGCATTGTTTTTGATATTAAATCCCGGTGCACGGTATGTTGCAAGGAGCTTCTATGACCAGGCCAGGCTCCTGCTAAAGAGTAAAGATATAAATTATATTTTGAGCAGCAAAAATACAGATAAAGAAATAATAGATCAACTGCGCCTGGTACCTGAGGTCATGGCGTTCGGGGATGAGGCAGGATTCCTAAAAACGAAGGCTTACAGCAGGTACAGCGCTCTTGACAGGGATGTCTTTTTCTATACTTTATCCGCGTCAAAAAAAGACAGCTTCAAGAGCTATTTATGGAACTGGCCGTTCATAGGAAGCCTGCCTTATAAAGGGTTCACCCGCATTGAAGATGCAAGAAAAGAGGAGCTGGAATTGAGGGAGCTTGGATATGATACTTACATCAGGGAATCAAAGGCAATGAGCACACTGGGTTTTCTGCCCGACCCTGTAATAACCACTATGATCGATAGAAACGATCCAACAGAATTAGTGAACGTGATATTCCACGAAAGAACGCATCAGCTCTTCTTTAAAAAAGACGAAGTGACCTTTAATGAGAATGCTGCGGTTTTATTGGGGACATTAACATCCCTCGAATTCTTTGATAAAAAATTCGGACCAGGGTCAGCGCAGTATAAAATACAAAAAAAAAAGCTGAATGACATAATAATATTCTCAGAATTCATAGATAATTTTTACAAAGAGCTGGATGCTTTATACTCAAAAAATATCCCGGGCCGGGAAAAGATATCGGGTCACGAAGCTATATTTAAAAAATATGCGGCGTTATTTAAGACGGATATAAAACCTGGACTGAAAGTATATTTCAGGAGCTTTGATAAGAAAGAAATAAATAATTCGTATCTCCTCTCCTACTACCGGTATTATGGCAAAGTACATGTTTACATCCAGGTTTATGGGAAGCTGAATAATGATATGAAAAAAACCATGGTTTTTTTCAGCGACGTTGCTAACAAAAAGGGGAAATCTGATCAACTCTTATAAACTCGCATAAGTATATTATATGGTTAGAATTATTAAGCCGAACAATGTCATTGTTTGATGCCAGGTTCTACGACTTCAACGTTCACTTAGTCCCGGACAGCCAGGATTCTCTTGCCATGTTTGCATCCGAGGCTAAAAAATACGGATATTCAGGGATCGCAATACTCAATTCAAAAACAGGTAATCCCGGCAATATACCTGAGAATTTTTCGGTACACAGCGCGGTTGAGGTATCATGTAAGCCTTCAAAAATCAGGGATGAAATAAAAAGGTACAGGGGAAGCGCGGAAATATTGGTAGCAAGGGGCGGGGATGAGGAGTTCAACCGTGCTGCCGTGGAAACAGCGGGGCTTGATATCCTTTTACAACCGGCAAAATTCAATCACGTCCTTGCAAAAGCTGCATATGATAATTCTATTGCCATTGGTTTTAATTTAGGCTCTCTTATCCGTCTGAGAGGGGAAGCGCGCATCAGGGAATTGAGGACGATGAGGGCGAACCTGAAGTACGCGCGGAAATACGGATTGGCGATGCTGCTCACAGGCGCCCCCTCTTCACGGTACGATATTCGCTCACCAAGAGAAATGGCAGCGCTTGCAAGCCTTTTCGGAATGACCGGGGAAGAAGCGGTCGGGGCTATGAGCGCAGCCCCGCTTGATATCCTGAGAAGGAAAAGCCCGGATTATATACAGGAGGGCATCGAGATAATATGAGTTCCCTTCCAACACTGCGCGATAAAAAGAGATATATCGCTTTTGAGCTCACCTCAGAGCAAACAATAACCCGGCAGGAGATGGGCGAGGAAACCATGAACTCGATATGTTCGCTGTTCGGGGATACAGGAGCAAGCGAGATCAATTTCGGGCTTATGTCGTACGACGGAAGATACGGGATCATCCGCTGTGCAAGGGACAGTACCACGGAAACGAGGGCTGCGCTTGCGTGCATAAACAAGATCCGCGGCAGCAGGGTCTCCATTTTGGTGCTTGGAATATCGGGGACTATTAAGGGAGCGATGGAAAAGTTTATACAGCAGCCACTCAATAAAGAGCCTTGACCGAGAATAAAAAACAAGACCCCGTAATACGACCCCGTATTTAAATACGGGGACTGCGGAAGACGGTTCTGGGCGGAGTAAAAAAATCAATTCGTAAAAAAACGAAATTGATATATTCCCAGACAATCCTCTTAATGTAAGAATAAAGATAGCAGGAACACAGATAGATATGGATTACGTTTTTGAAATAAGGAGATGAGATAATGCAAATGGCACCCCAGATGGGATATGACAGGGCGATTACAGTATTCAGCCCTGATGGCAGGCTTTTCCAGGTGGAGTACGCGCGAGAGGCGGTAAAACGCGGAACAACGGCTGTAGGGATAAAGGCGACCGATGGAGTGGCGCTGTTGGTGGACAAGAGGGTTACAAGCAAACTGCTTGAGGCAGAATCCATAGAGAAGATTTTCCAGGTAGATGAACATATAGGGGCAGCTACTTCCGGATTGGTGGCTGATGCACGCGCCCTCATAGACCGCGCCCGCGTGGAAGCGCAGATAAACCGGGTCAGTTATGATGAACCGATAGGTGTTGAGACATTATCCAAAAAAATATGCGATTTCAAACAAACATACACGCAATACGGCGGCGTAAGACCTTTCGGAACAGCCCTTCTCATCGCAGGGGTAGATGACAGCCGCGCCCGGCTGTTCGAGACAGACCCGAGCGGCGCATTGCTTGAATACAAAGCTACAGGAATAGGCTCGGGAAGGACAGAGACCATGGAGGTCTTTGAGAAGAGATATACAAATGATATTAATCTTCACGATGCCATCGTTCTCGGGCTTGAGGCCCTTTACAGCACTACCGAAGGCGTGTTCAACGCTTCGACGATCGAGGTCGGGGTGATCGAGCTTGCGACAAGGAAATTCAGGAAACTTCACCCCTCCGAAGTAGAAGAATACGTTGATAAGGTCATAAAAGCACACGCTTCAGACAGCAAGGGGAAAGGAAAAGAAAAGAAAAAAGAAGAGTGAGTCAATATGGTGGCGCTTGACGAGTCAATAATAGCGAGGCTCAAGACCCACGGCAAGTCATTCGAGGTCTTTGTTGACCCGGATGGAGCACTGGCTTTTAAAAAAGGCGACCCTGTAAAGATCGAGAACATCCTGGCGGTGGAGGATGTGTTCTCGGATGCAAGGAATGGCGACAGGCCGGCAGAGCAGGATGTTCTCAATGCTTTCGGGACTACTGATGCTATCAAGATCGCAGAGAAAATAATCAATGAAGGGGAGCTTCAGCTTACCACGGAGCAGCGAAGGAAGATACAGGAAGATAAGAAGAAGCAGATAATCGCTTTTATTGCCCGGAACGCGATAAATCCCCAGACAAAGGCACCGCATCCCCCTGCGCGTATTGAAGCCGCAATGGATGAGGCAGGCATTCATATCGACCCCATGAAGAGCGTGGAAGAACAGGTCGATATCACCATGAAAGCTATACGACCGATAATCCCCATACGGTTTGAGGAAGTCAAGATCGCGATAAAGCTCCCGCCCGAATATGCCACAAAAGCATACGGCAGCGTAGCCAAGTTCGGGAACCTGGTAAAACAGGAATGGCAGAACGACGGTTCGTGGATAGGAGTTATATCGATACCGGCGGGCATGCAGGATGAACTGTTCAACCTGCTGAACAGGCTCACCAAGGGATCAGCAGAAACGAGGTTAATAAAGTGATGGAAATGGATAAAAAACTAGTCATTCCAGGTGATTTTCTATCTGACGATGCAAAACAGGCGGATGAAGGCACCTACGTTGAGAACGGGAAGGTGTTCTCCTCGGTTTTTGGCATAGCGTCGCTTAAAGACCGTATCAGGGTCGTCCCGCTGTCGGGAAAATACATACCGAGAGCTGGCGACATGGTAATAGGCGTTATAAAAGAGATAGCCTTTTCCAACTGGATCGTTGATATCAGGTCGCCTTATGAGGGTTTGCTGCATATCTCGGAGTTCCCAAGGCGGATAGAGAGCGCGGATATGCCCAAATATCTCAATATCGGCGAATCGATAATGACCCTTGTGAGGGATGTGGACGCGAACATGAAAGTCGAGCTGACACTGAACGACCAGAGATTAAGGCCAGTGAAAGAAGGGCGCGTCATAGAAGTAACACCTTCCAAGGTCCCACGATTGATCGGCAGGGGCGGCTCCATGATAGCGATGCTGAAAAACGAGACCGGATGTAACATTTTTATCGGACAGAACGGCAGGGTCTGGATCACAGGCAAGGATAAGGGCATGGACCTGGCAGCAAGGGCCATTCTCAAAATAGAAAGAGAAACCCATATCTCCGGCCTGACGGACAGGATAACAAGGTTCCTGAAAGAAGAGAAAGGCGGGAAGCCCAAGGAAAAGGAACCGGAGAAAGAAGAACCGGAGAAAATAGAAACTGCGCCTGCGGAACAAGAAGAGAAACAGGAAGAAGAGACGGAACCCCTGCCGGCAGAGGAGGAAAAAGTAAAAGAGCATAAACCCGGAGGGATCCTTGATGAACTCCTCGGGAATGGTAAATAGTTCGTTTTTATGACATCTTAAAGAAAGAGGAAGAAAGAGAGAGATTTTATGACTAAACCAGAAAAGTTAATTGAAAATGGAATTCGCCTTGATGGTAGAAAACCTGATGAGTTAAGGCCTATCAAAATCAAAGTAGGCGTTTTAAATAGGGCGGACGGCTCATGTTATTTTGAGTTTGGCGGGAACAAGGTAATCGCGGCTGTTTACGGCCCGAGGGAAGTGCATCCCCGCCACATGCAGAAATCGACCAGCGCGGTGGTGCGGTACAGGTACAATATGGCATCGTTCTCGGTTGAGGAGCGAAAGCGTCCAGGACCTGACAGAAGAAGCATCGAAGTATCCAAAGTGAGCCGGGAGGCGCTTGAACCTGTAATATTCCAGGAGTATTTCCCGCGCTCTGCGATAGATATTTTCGTTGAGGTGCTCCAGGCTGATGCCGGCACAAGGACTGCAGGGATAAACGCAGCATCCATAGCACTCGCAGATGCAGGCATACCGATGAAAAGCCTTGTCTCGGCCTGTGCTGCAGGTAAGATAGACGATACCGTGGTCCTTGACCTGAACAAGGACGAAGATAACTACGGGCAGGCCGACATGCCTATAGCGATGACGCCTGAGGGGAACATTACACTTCTCCAGATGGACGGTCACCTTACCAGGGATGAATTCGGGGAAGCATTTGAGCTTGCAAAGAACGGGTGCAAGGCCATATACGAACTCCAGAGGGCGGCCCTGATGGAGAAATACGCCTCACAGATGGAAGGTGATGTCATTGAGTAACGAGGTAATGACAGAACTCCGTAAAGATTATATTTACAATCTTATGGTCAAGGGAGAGCGCGAGGACGGACGCGCTTTTGACCAGTACAGGGAAATTACGATAGAAACTAACGTAATTAACAAGGCTGAAGGGTCGGCGCGTGTGCATCTTGGAGATACGGACCTGGTCGTGGGCGTAAAGATCCAGCCCGGCACACCGTTCCCGGATACTCCGGATATGGGTGTTATAATCACGAACCTTGAGCTTATCCCGCTTGCGTCGCCTGTATTTGAGGCAGGTCCACCGAGAGAGGATGCGATCGAGCTTGCCAGGGTAGTTGACAGGGGCGTGCGGGAATCCGGCGCCGTTGACCTTTCCAAGCTGTGCATAACACCGGGCGAAAAAGTATGGATGGTATTCATAGACGTTCATGTGCTGGATGACGGCGGGAACATAATGGATGCAGCCTCACTCGGGGCTGTAGCTGCGCTCCTGACATCCAAGCTCCCCAATAAACGATACGACCTCGGTGAGGATGCGAATGTCCCGATGAGGGACGTACCTGTGGCTGTGACAGCGGTCGAGATAGGCGGCTCAATAATGCTTGACCCGTCCCAGGACGAAGAAAGCATAGCCGGGACCAAGCTGACTGTCACTTCCAACCAGAATGGGGCAATATCAGCCATGCAGAAGAGCGGGGTACACCCCCTCACCACGGAGCAGATAAATTATATAGTGGATATTGCAATTGAGAAGGCAAAAGAAATCAGAGAGAAGTTCCTGGTGATATAATCATGGCAGAAATCAAAATGAAAGGAAGGAAATCAAGGTCCGCCGGCAGGTTCGGTGTCAGGTACGGAACCAAAAACAGAAAGCTCGTGGCTGATATCGAAGAAAAGACGAATGCAGATTATGCATGCTCGAAATGCGGCGCTATAAAGGTAAAAAGGGTCGGTACGGGAATATGGCAGTGCGCCAAGTGCAAAGCCACGTTCGCAGGCGGCTCTTACATACCACAGACCTCGGCACACCTCACGGTACTGAGAGCTGTTCACGGCGAGAGAGTTGCAATCACGCCTGCCAGCGGATCCATGCCTGCTGCTGGAACCAAACCAGCAGGTGAAGCCAAGAAGCCCGAAGAATAAGGTAAGATATATGGTTTATAAATGTACCCGCTGCAAGCGGCCGGTCGAAATCGACTATCAGTACAGCGGCATCCGCTGTCCCTACTGCGGACACCGCATACTGCTCAAGGAAAGACCCGTACTTGTCAAGCGCGTTAAAGCCGAATGATAATTACCACGGCGCGTAAACCTTCTTCAAAAACACGTATATTCTGCAAGCATTTGAGCAGGTTTACAGGCTGGGAGTACGTTACCCGCGGGAAGACCAGCCTGGAGATGTTTGCGGATGAACCTTTTTTATTGGTGGGCGAGCATAAAGGAAACCCGGGGAGCTTTAAATTTTATATTAACGGAAGCTCGGTCCTCTCCATACTTTTCAGTGTTTCAACTGATAAAGATACCAGGCCAGGCGAGGAGCCTGTTGTGGAAGGAGAATCTTCCCTGACAAATGCCTTTAGCAAAGCGTCAGGGTTAAAGATGGCAGGAACTTCAGAAAGGATTATACGTGCGAACGATAAAATCGAATTTATTGATAAAGATGTGCCCATAATCATCTTAAAAGTGCTTGGTAAGAGAGGCGAAGGGATTGTTTGACCTGTTCAAAAAAGATGAGATCAATGCTTTGAAAGCGGAAATAACCCGGCTTGAGGAAGAGAACAGGAAACTCTTGCTCAGGCTTGAAAAAAGGGACGAAAAGGCAAAGAAAACGGTCGCGACAAAACAGGAAGTTGACCGGGAGCTAAATGAAGCAATGCAGAGGGTCTCTTCGCTTGAGAGCGAGATGCAGAAACTTAAAAAAGAGACCTCCAGCGAGTTGAAATTCCGTTTTTCCGAGAACATGTCCCGGAACAGGTTTGAGGATATCCTCTCCCTGCTCGGCTCATTGCAATCAGTGACTTCCACACTGATGGCGGTTTACCTGGCAAAGGACGATGCTCTCAAGGATATGGCGAAGGACGTAGTTTCCCGGATAGATAGTTCTGACCTTTACCTGATAGAGAAAATTGACTCCTCGACCGGGAAGGTGATTTTTTATGATACCGACAGGATTATTAAACTGGTGGTGATCCCTGCCTTTCCTATAACGCGCTCTGACTATTCGCTTGACAGGCACTTTAACATCGAGCCGTTAAAAAAGAGTCTGGCGGGCGAAAAAGCGCTCGTGGTCAATGCCCATGCAGGTGAGACCTTTATAGGTATCATCGAGGCTGATACTTTTGTTGAACACGAAATCATAAGAAGCAGCGTGATGGGAAAGCACTCAAAAGGCGGCTGGAGCCAGAAGCGCTTCCAGAGCCTGGTAGAGGAGGATGTCAGGCATCATACGGATAAGGTGAGAGAGGCTCTACTTCCGCTGGTCGGGAGGCATAAGGATATACGGTACGTTATCGCAGGTGGCGAGGGGAAACTGGTGAAGATGGTCACGGAGGGGTATGAATATCCGCTGATAATGAAGAGCTTGGAGGCGGTTTCGAAGAAGAATGCAGAGCAGGTGCTGAGGGAAGTAATGGCTGTGAGGGTATATGGGATATGAAAAAACGTTTTTAAATACAAAACGATATTGTAAAGTAAACCTCTAAACGTTACATTTATCACCTCATTTCTGAATGAGAGTCTCAGGGGCAAAATTTATGCTAAGAACCACCCCTGAGCTGCGAACGTCTTTCGCAGCATTACATAGGAAGGGGTACAATAAAAGCTTTATTGCAGGTCTGTTTGATACAACACGTCAGACTGTGCACAGATGGTGCAAAAGAGCTTTTCACCAGGGAAGAGAAAGCTTCCGGGACAAGCCAAGAGAACCAAAAGAAGGAAAAATAACACAGACTGTGGAACTGACAATTCTGCATCTGCGCATTCTTTTTGAATGGGGGACTG
>CABMIB010000039.1 GCA_902386135.1 uncultured archaeon | reverse complement strand
TGACGCAGGTCAAGAGCTCGGATACCTATGGAATATTCAAGGATGCAGCCATCGACCAGACTGCTCATTCTCTCAGTCTCAAGAACACTGACACAGATGTCAGCCTGACCCAGGATTCCACACAGGACCTCATGGGCAACATGAAGTTCAGAGTAGCAGATAACGCAACTCTGAGATTCTACCCCAAGGTGGACTATGAGATCACTGGTGGAGAAGTAACAGCAACAACCACTTCAGGTCCAGGCGCAACAGTCACAGCAACGGTGCCGACGAATGCAACATCAATGCCAACCACAGGTGTAACAGCAGTCGGAACACCAATTGGCGGAGTGACTGAAACAGCAAAGCCACCAGCAACAACACCAACTCCGAAAGAGCCGGGCTTTGAGGTAACACTCGCAGTCACAGGCTTGCTCGCAGTAGCGTTCCTTGTGCTGAGACAGAGAAAGTAAAATAAACAATCGAAGGGAGAAATCCCTTCACTTTTTATCTTTTTTTTCGTAACTAATCAAAATCTATTTATAGCCAGCCGCTATTATATTGGTCGGTGGTATAATGAAAAAATCAGCAATTCTCTTGATTATTTCAACAATCCTTTTATCAGGATGTGTATCGACAATCAGTCCAGTTAATCCTGAGGACATTACAGTGAAAACAGTACCTTTAATGATGAAGGAGTTCCAGGAAAATGACATATCGATTAGCGTATCCAATAATGCAACCGAAGCAATCGATTCTGTAAACGTGGCATCAATGGATCCTTTCACCGTGCGCTCAGGCGGGAATGTCAATATCCCCGCAAGAACAAATGAAGGCCAGGCCACAGTCACTCTCAATGCAAGAATCCAGGCACCCGGGTTCAAGGAAGTTACCAATACCACAACACTGACCCTATCATATGCATCCGGGAAAGATGATAAGGGGGCTCCTGTAATAAAAACAAAGGCAGTTCCTGTGCAAACGACCGTACTTCCGAATGCAACGCTTCAATTCGTGGGTTTTGTAAAGGGTATACAGAACATCACAGAGGCTGAAGTGACCACATGGACGATAGGTAAAGGTGAGAACGCCACAATAACCTTCTCGGTTAAAAATGAAGGGAAGACGACGATTGATGAGAATTCCCTGAAGGTGTTCATAGATGTGGCAGAAAAAAGAATAGGCACCAACAAAACAGTCCCTGTTAAGGAAGCAATGGCAAAGGGCGGCACTTCATATACTCTCGGAATTGAACTCCCGATACTAAATAATGCACCCAACGGTGAGACCGATGTGGCTGTGAAGCTGCTTGATAACGAAGGTCACGAGTTAGATTCAAAGACACTGACGCTCAAAGTGAAACTCTAACAGAAATGAAACATACAAAGTTTTTATTTTTAATTTTTATTCTCAGCAGCCTTATTTTTAGCGGCTGCCTCAAAGAATACGATAACGTGGTCATCACATCGGTGGACGTGATGTCTTCGCCGCAGGCTGACGGTACGAAACTAACAATAACTCCGTATGTCCAGAATAACCAGGATACTGATACAGGAATACTTACTCTCCAGGTGAAGATAAGGGAACCTTCAACAAATCTCATTGTTGTAGAAAAGGATTCGGATATAGGGTACATTAAAAGCAAGTCTTCATATTCCAGCAGCGCATCACTGACAGTTTCCAATCCCGGTGAATATGGTATTGAAGTCCAGGTGCTCGAAGGCGCAAAAATCCTGGCACAATACACCACTCCTGTTACCGTGAGAGCAACCCCGGGCCCGGGTCAGCCCGCTGATATAAAACTGACCGACATGAACCTTGTAATCACGAAGTTCGTCAATGATGCATCAAGTGCTGTTGTGGAAATCTCACCCGGCATATACAACCAGGGAGGCGATTCACAGCCTCTGACAGTCGAAGTGACTGCACGGGTGGATCCGTACACGGCTTATACCCAGAGCGATGAACTGGGCGTGGTCAAGAGCACTAACCGGGTAAGGGGCAAAGTGAGCTTTGTGCTCCCAAGAAATAAAGAGTACAGCTTCTCGGTGAATGTTATCGAGAGCGGGAAGACAGTAGTCAGAGGAAATGTTAACGAGAAAGTAAAGTTGAACAATATAAAATTTAACATGCCCATGACCTATGTGATTATAGAAGAAGGCAAACCGATAGCTACACCGAAAGAACCCGGATTCGAATTAGCGATTGCACTGATGGGAATACTGCTGGTGTACAGCCTAAGAACAAGGAACAAGAGGGATATCAAATGAACAATGAGCAGAAGAGTGTAGAAGAGAATTCTTTTAAAAAGCTCATAAACATAGCTGTAGTCATAATGCTGGTAGCGTTAATTTTCATTGCATTATTTACGTTCTTTTTCAGTATGCAGGATGCGATATCAACCCTTTTCGACTACCGCTATGTGGCACTCGTAAAATCGATATTCAGCCTTGTCATCATAGGTATCGGGGTATATCTGGTGAAAATGTTCCTGTCAAAGTGATCTATGTGATATCTACCTGACGGGAATTAGTATACCCGGCAAAGGATTATAATAACATGCTCGATAGAGCAAGCCGCTGCTTAGATACTTTTTTATACCTATTAGCTCTTTAGACATGCTATTCAGAGACGGAGTGTATGAGCATACAATCTTTCATAGAGAAACACAGATTCAAAATGCTGTTGTCCATATTGTTTCTGGCACTGGTTGTAAGGGTATCCGTTTTCCCAACTGTTTTCTCAAATGGGAACATAACATTTCTTGGAGCTGATACCTACTATCATGTACGGCGTATTTTATTTACAGTTTTACATTTTCCGAATGCCATATCTTTTGATTCATACATCGACTTCCCTTACGGGTCAAAGATCGGGTGGATGCCATTATATGACCAGTTCATCGCGCTCATCGCGCTCATAGCGGGTCTTGGCAAACCATCACTCTACACTATAGAAGCAACAGCAGCAATAATCCCACCCATTCTCGGGGTGCTTACCGTATTGCTTGTATTTTTCATTTCTGAAAAGCTCTTTGACTGGCGCATCGGGCTTACAAGCGCAGGAATTTTTGCAATAACACCGGCACATGTGTATGTTTCGTTCCTCGGATACGCGGACCATCATGTGGCTGAGACTTTACTTTCAACGGCTGCATATCTTTTCTTCATCATTGCGCTGAAGCGTTCTGAGAAAGAAAATATATCCTTTGGTTCTGTGGCGGGGGTATTGAAAAAATCGAAATTCTCAATATTTACCGGCATTGTACTGGCCCTCGCTATATTCACATGGAACGGCGCGCCTATATTTGTCGGGCTTATCGGTGTATTCATTATTATTCAATATGTATTCAACATGTATTCAAATCGAAATTCAGATCATCTTGCTGTAACAGGCGGGATAGCGTTCCTTGTCTCACTGCTGATCATTACGCCGGTTGCCATAACTCAGGGTAACGGGTTTGACACCAACTCATATTTACCGTCCCTGTTCCATGTCGGATTCCTGGCAGTATTTTTCGTCCTATGCGTTCTTCTTGTATTAATGCAGCGAGCGCATTTTAAAAAATGGTGGTATCACCCGCTGTTGCTTGTTTTTATTTTCGCAGCCGGGTTGTATTCACTTGTATTCATTTTCCCGCAGTTCTATCAATCCGCAACCGGCGGGATAACGTATCTTTTCGGCGGCGGGGTACTTGCCACAGTTCAAGAGGCAGTTCCGCTATTCATTAATCCTGCCACCGGGTTCACTCTAGATTATGTCTGGTATGCTTTTACTTTCAGCTTTTTAATCGCATTGCTTGCTTTTATATATTTCATCAGGAAAACGGTGAGGGAAAAATATCCCTCTGAAGCTGTATTTTTAGTTGTATGGACTTTGATAGTGTTAGCACTTACAGTTCTCCAGAGGCGTTTTATATACCTGCTCGCTGTGAATATCGCGATATTTTCAGCATATTTTATCGTCGAAGTATCAAAATTACTCTCACCTGAGAAAAAAACCGTAGTCAGTAAAAAAAAGCGAAAACAGCAGAGACCATCTGAACCGGTATCCGGTAATCGTCCGATCATAGCCCTGATACTGATTGTTCTTCTTGCCATCTCCAATATTACCGTCGTAAGATCAATGGCCACACTGAACGCCCCTGCGCCGGATCCTGATTTGCAGGAATCGTTTAAATGGCTGAAGGATAACAGCCCCCGCACCAGCTATTACGAAAATCCCGATAAACCTGCAGAGTACGGCGTTATGAGCTGGTGGGACTATGGCAACTGGATTTTGTACTTTTCAGAGCGCCCGGTGGTGGCAAACAACTTTCAAACTGGCATAGAGGATGCAGCGCACTTTTTAATAGAGCCGGATGAAAACGCTGCAAACGAGATCCTTAACAAAAGGGATGTCCGTTTTGTAATTACCGATGCCCAGATGCTTAAACTTAAATTCAAATCCATTGCAATGATGGCAGGCAGGAATCCGGATGATTACTACGGGGCGAAAACCCCTTCTGAAGAAGCGCAGATACGCAGCGTAAATAATGAGAACAGTAATTTCTTCGCTACCATGTTATCACGGCTTCATGTTTTTGACGGCAATGGGTTAAGCCATTACCGCCTCGTTTATGAATCGAAAACCACTGCTATCAAAAGCCCGGATATAAAGTATGTAAAGATTTTTGAATACGTACCTGGCGCCACGCTCTCAGGGAAAACTTCTGTAGACGGGGATGTCAAAGTAACTCTGGATATCGTAACCAACCAGGGCAGGACATTCGTTTACACCCTGCAAACGAAAGCAAATAACGGGAGATATGAGATTAAAGTTCCCTACTCCACGCAGGGGAACAAATACGGGACTAAACCCACGAGCGATTATATAATTCAAAATGCCAATACCTCCAGGGCAGTTTCAGTAAGTGAAGAGGATGTGATGGGAGGAAAGGTAATTCAGGTCGACCTGGTCTAACTCGCCGGGATTATTTTTCGGTACGTGTCCCTCTGACAAACTCACCCGGATCGATACATGCCCCGCTGGCTACGGTCGTGCCCACATTCAACATGCTGTTTATGCCGGTATGCACATAGTCTCCCATTATAACTCCCAGTTTTCTCCTGTCTGAATTGAACCTTTTCCCGGCAAGTTCCACCATTACAGTTCTGTTATCATGTCTCAGGTTCGCAACCTTGGTACCGGCCCCAAAATTACATCGCTCACCGATGATGCTATCCCCTACATAACTTAAATGCCCGATATGGGTGCCGTTCATAACGATGCTGTTCTTTACTTCCACAGCATTCCCGATTCGTACGTTATTCCCGATGGTCGTAGCAGACCTGATGTAGCAGTTAGGTCCAATATCGCAGTTATTTCCAATAACCACGGGTCCGGTTATGTAAGACCCGTTCCTTATGACAGTACCCTTTCCAACAGCAACGCTCCCCTTCAGGGTCGCATAGGGTTCGACCTCGCCCCGTATATCCCACTGGATATCCTCACTATCGTTCAGCATCATTTCATTGGCTTTGAGCAGATGCCAGGGGAAACCTATATCCTGCCATTGCTCAAATTCTGCAAATCTTATTTCTTTGCCTGAATCTATCAGGAACTGTATCGAGTCCGTGATTTCGTACTCTCCGCGGGAAGAAGGATTAGTATTATCGATAGCCTCAAATATAACGGGGTCAAAAACGTAAATACCTGCATTTGCAAGATCGGAAGCAGGCTTTTCCGGTTTTTCAACGAGTTTTTCTACTTTTTTGCCTTTTACGTACAATATGCCATACTCCCGCGGTGCTGCAACCTTTTTTGCGGCTAAAACCACATCCCCCTCTGTAGTACAGAGCTTTTTGATGTCCGGGATGCCTGCAAGCACATCACCATTCGTCACAAGGAACCTGTCAGTTCCGGTCCAGCTCCTGACCGTTGCAACAGCGTCAGCAGTCCCTTTCTGGGCATGCTGCTCTATATATTCTATGTTCATACCAAGCGTTGTGCCATCTCCAAAATACTCCATTATCTTTTCTTTCAGGTATCCTGTTACTATCAAAATCTCCCGGATGCCTGCTGCTTTTAGCATCACGATTATATGCTCAAGCAGGGGCCTGTTCGCCACCGGCAGCATTACCTTGGGTCTATTATCAGTAAGCGGTCCCATCCTTGTTCCCTTTCCTGCTGCGAGTATGACGGCTTTCACAGTATCGCCCTCCTGACGATCTCATACGCTTTGTTAAATAATTCGTCACATTTATTAGCGGATTCCACTGTTATTCTTATCTTGGGCTCAGTGCCGCTCGGGCGCACAAGTATCCACCCGTCTTCGAGGTCTACCCTGACACCATCCAGCGTATTGATCTCACCAAGCCCGCCTAATTTACTGGCTATTTCAACCATTGCTTTCTTTTTATCTGGGCATGGGAAAGCTCCCCGTTTCACCGGATACTCAGGTATGGAATCAAGCAGTTTGCTGAAAGTCCCTTCTTTCTCCACTAATTCAACCAGCCGTGCGGCTGCATAGATGCCGTCGGGGCATAACGATAGCTTTGGGAAGATCCAGGCGCCTGAGGGTTCACCGCCGAATTCCCCGCCTATTTTATTTAGCTCCTGAGCTACATACACGTCCCCGACCTTTGTACGCGAAATTTTCACTCCGTTTAAGATATCGTCAATAACTCTTGAAGTATCAACCGGTACTGCTATGGCTTTTTTAGCTTCCCTGATGGCAAAGAAAGCCAGCATCTTGTCCCCGCCGACAAAGCGCCCCTTATAATCCACAGCCATCATGCGGTCGGCATCCCCGTCGTGCGCTATGCCAAGATCAGCATCTGCGGCTATGACCGTGCTTTTCAGCACTTCAAGGGTCTCATCAACAGGCTCAGGCTCCCTGCCCGGAAACCGCCCGTCAGGTTGGGAATTGAGAGTTATTACTTCGCAGCCCATTTCCTTCAGGACATAAGGAGTGAGCACTGAAGCAGCACCACAGCCGCAATCTACTACGACCTTCAGTCCGGCACTGCTGATATTTCTCAAAATGCTCCCACTGTGCTCTCCCAGAGCGCTATTAATCGTACTCAGACCGCCGGTCTTTTCCCAGCCTGCATAACTGAAACTCTCATTCTTCAGGACATCTTCTATATCTTCCTGCTGCCGTGTATCAAAAGACATCCCGTCTTTAAAGACCTTCATCCCGATATACCGGGCAGGATTATGCGAAGCAGTTATCATGATACCGCAGCCGTAATTCCTTGATGCGATAGCAAGAGTGGGAGTCGGGACCATGCCTGCTTTGACCACTTTTGAGCCGGCTGAGAGAAGACCCGCTACGACAGCATGTTCGATCATCTCGCTTGATACACGCGGGTCGTGGCCCACCATGACCTCAGGGTAGAGACTTCCCACAGCCAGTCCGAAATCAATCGCGAACCGGGGGGTTATTTCGCTGTTCGCGACACCTCTGATACCTGATGAACCGAACATAGTTTACTCCACTGTAACGCTTTTAGCAAGGTTCCTCGGCTGGTCTATGGGGCAATTCCGCGCCCTTGCAATATAGTACGAGAGCAGCTGCATCACAACTGTTGCGAGAATCGGAGATAGTATGTCCTCGGTCGCCGGGACCCTTATCACCATGTCCACATATTTTTCTATTTCCGTGTCTTTTTCATCCGCAATGGCTATGACAGGCGCTTCCCTTGCTTTCACTTCCTTGATATTATTGACCATTTTATCATATATCAGCCCTTTTGTCGCGATTGCAATAACCGGAGTATTCTTTGTAATCAGAGCGAGAGGACCGTGCTTCAGTTCGCCTGCAGCATAGCCTTCTGCATGGATGTAGGATATTTCTTTTAGCTTTAAGGCTCCCTCCAGAGCTATCGGGTAATTAAAGGTACGCCCGATGAAGAATACGTCGTTTGATGCTGAAAATTTTTCAGCGAATTTTCTTATTATCTCTTTATTGCTGTTGATGCGGGTTATCTGGGCGGGTATCCGCTTCAGGGAGGCAAGCAAGCGCTTTATGCGGTCGGCACTTAGCTCTCCTTTGCACTTCCCAAAATATAGGGCAAGAAGGTACAGTACACCAAGCTGTGATATAAAAGTCTTGGTCGCCGCAACCCCGATTTCCGGTCCTGACCTTATATAGATAACACCATCAACTTCCCTTGTAATGGTACTTCCCACCACATTCGTGATCGCAAGTGTCTTGCACCCGAAGCCTTTCGCCTCGCGTAAAGCCGCAAGTGTATCCGCTGTTTCCCCGGACTGGGTTATTGCAATGACCAGAGAGCCGGGGGAGGAATGGGCATACCTGAACTCAGATGCGATTTCAACATCGACATGCACGTCTGCGAGATACTCAAACAGGTATTTGCCAAGCAAACCGGCGTTGAATGAAGTGCCGCATGCAATGATACTTATCCTGGGGATACCCTTTACCTGCGTTTCTGTCAGGTTAAGACCGTCCAGAGTGATACTGCCTTCAAGTTCTGAGATCCTGCCTGCGAACGTCTCATGAAGCGCTTTGGGCTGTTCGTGTATTTCCTTCAGCATAAAATGTTCATACCCGGATTTTTCAGCGGCTTCTATGTCCCAGTCGATGTTGTTTACCTTTTTCTCAACCGGCTGTTTATTGAAATCAAAAAAGCTTACGTGGTCCGGAGTAACAGTGGCAACCTCAAGGTCATCCAGGAAGATTATCTTCCGTGTGTATTTTAGAATAGCAGGTACATCCGAGGCTATAAAGTTCTCATCGCTGCCAATACCTATTATAAGAGGGCTATCCTTTCTTGCAGCAACAAGTTCGCAGCCGCACAGAACAGCTATTGCATATGACCCTTTAATATCTTTAAGGGCTGAAAAGACAGCTTCTGTAAGATTGCCCTTATAGTAATAGTTAACGAGATGCGCCAGGACTTCCGTATCAGTTTCAGAGACAAAGACGTACCCTGACCCCATCAGCTTATCCTTTAACTGCTCATAGTTCTCAACAATGCCGTTATGGACCACAACGACATTCCCGGAGACGTGGGGATGGGCATTTACTTTGTTTGGCTTCCCGTGAGTTGCCCACCTGGTATGCCCTATTCCAACCGTGCCTGTAACCTCCGGAAGCATTTTTTCTACATCAGCTATCCTGCCTTTGTCTTTATACACTTCTATGGCATTTCCGTCAAAAACAGCAATTCCTGCCGAGTCATAGCCGCGGTACTCAAGCTTCTTCAGAGAATCAATAAGTATTGGAGCTGCCTGCTTCCTACCGTTATATCCCACAATTCCACACATATTTTTATACCACAATAGAAGCCGGAGGGATATCTTTATACACTATCAGACCAGCCTCGACATTACAACTGTTCGCGATCATCTTTCCAGCTTTGATCAGGACGTGATTAGCCAGATTATTATCATCTCCCATCACGGTTCCTAACAGGTCGGCATGGTGGAGTATTCCTTTCATCTCGATCATGAGGTTCCTGCCTACCTCTATTGAGAAGTGCGGACCTATGGTATTATTGGCACCGATAACGGAATTGGATACGTACGAGTTACTTCCGATCCGGACATCGTTCATGATAATACTGTTCTGTATCTCTACTGAAGAATCGATAGAGGTATTATCCCCGATCGCCGTAGAAGGCAAAATGACGGTATTCGGTCCTATATCGCAATTTTTCCCTATAATAACAGGACCTACGATATAGCATCCTCCCCGGATAAGGCTGTTCTCCCCTACGATCACATTCCCTTTTATGGTAGCGCCCTCTTCAATTGTCCCTTTTAGGTCTTTTTTGCTCTCCTCCAGAACCACAGCATTGGCTTTAAGGAAGTCCCATGAATGAACGGCATCTATCCACATGGACTTTGATTTTACCACGCTAACGATCTTGCCGTCGGTGATCATATGCTGGATCGTATCTGTAATTGCATACTCTCCTGTTTCGGAGAGGGAAGTCCGGTCGATCTCATCAAAGATCTCGGTTGAGAATATGTAAATGCCTGCGTTCACTAGATGGCTCACGACTTCTTTCGGTTTTTCCAGTATTTGTTTAACCCGGTTGTTATCAGGGATCACGACACCATAGCCAAAAGTCTCCTCCTGCTCGACAGCAAGCAGGGTGACAGAGCCGTCCCTGCCTGCAAGGAGGTCGGCTATCGTACCTGCATTGATCAAATTATCGCCATTAAGGACGAGAAAATCACCATCTACCAGTTCCCTGACCTGTTTTACAGCATGCGCCGTGCCCAGCTGGGCATCCTGGAACACGTAACTGATATTCACCCCGAACTCTATGCCATCGCCGAAGTAGTCCATTATACGTTCTTTTTGATATCCTACTACGAGTATGATTTCCATGATATCATTTTGGGCTACCGCGTTTATAATATGTTCAAGCAATGGCTTGTTCGCGACAGGTATCATCACTTTGGAGCGGGTAAGTGTAAGGGGACGGCATCTGAGTCCCTCTCCGGCTGAAAGAATTACTGCTTTCATAAACTGAATAATAGCTTATCAGGTTTATTAGCTTAACGTGGCTCAAGCAATAAAATTAATATTCCTTAACAGAGTTAGGAGTTGGGAAAGAAGTTACCTATGAAAATTTCAATAATTGGGACAGGATACGTCGGTACTGTCAGCGCGGCATGTTTTGCCGAACTCGGTCATGAAGTGATATGCGTCGATGTGGATAGATCAAAAATAGACAAGATAAACGCCGGAATACCGCCAATATATGAAGAAGGGCTTTCAGAGCTTTTGAAGAAACATGCCGGGAAAAGATTGAGTGCGACCTCGGATTACGATTTTGCTGTAATGAACTCCGACGTGTCATTTATCTGCGTAGGTACCCCCTCGGATTCCTATGGCAACATAGACCTGGGAATCATTAAGGCCGCAAGTGCGAGCCTGGGCGATTCGCTGCGGGCGAAAAAAGGCTATCACGTTATTGTTGTAAAAAGCACAGTTGTGCCCGAAACGACGGAAAAGGTGGTACAGCCTATCATAGAGAAACGCTCGGGGAAGCGCACAGGCGATTTCGGGATTGTCATGAACCCCGAATTCCTGCGCGAGGGTAAGGCAGTACATGATTTCATGCATCCTGATAAGATAGTTGTCGGCTCGCTGGATAAAAGCTCAGGCGATGTCGTGTCCTCCCTTTACAATGGGCTTGATTGCGAAATAACAAGGACAAACCCGCGCACGGCTGAGATGATAAAATATGCGAATAACGCCTTTCTTGCCACAAAGATATCATTTGCGAACGAAGTCGGGAATATCTGCAAGGAACTCGGCATAGATGCCTACGAGGTCATGTCCGCCATTGGGAAGGATTTCAGGATAGGGAAGTATTTCCTGAACTCAGGCGCGGGCTTTGGCGGTTCATGTTTTCCGAAGGATGTGAAGGCTCTTATAGGCAAGGCAAAGGAAACCGGCTATGAGCCAATCCTGCTTAAATCGGTAATTACGGTGAACGAGAGGCAGCCTGGCAGGATGGTGCAGTTGCTGAAGAACAAGCTTGGCAGCCTAAGAGGAAGAAAGATCGCAGTCCTGGGACTTGCTTTCAAGAACGATACTGACGATATCAGGGAATCACGGTCTATACCTGTAATAAAAGAATTGCTCGATAATGGAGCAGATGTTTCTGCCTATGACCCCATGGCAAACGGGAACATGAGAAAACTCTTTGGAAGCGTCCGGTATCACAATTCAGCCGAAGATGCCCTGTCCGGTGCAGATGCCTGCCTGATAATGACAGAATGGGATGAGTTTAAGTCCCTTGACAGTGAATTTAACGTTATGACGAACAGGCTTATAATAGATGGGCGGCATATGCTTACGCTGAGAAAAAATGTTGAATATGTAGGCTTATGCTGGTAAACAATGTGTCGTAATCGAGGAGATGAAAACATAAAGTCAATAATACTTGCAGGAGGCTCGGGCACACGTCTGTGGCCCCTGAGCCGTGAGAAATATCCAAAGCAGTTCTTAAAACTTGGCAAAACCTCGTTATTTCAGGATACCCTGCAAAGGTGTCTTGAGATATCAAACATCCGGGAGATATTTGTAGTAACCAACGAGTCTCAAAAGTTTTTTGTCATAGGGCAGATAGAGGAATTGGGGCATGACATCCCGGACGGGAACATACTCATCGAACCAAAAGGAATGAACACACTTCCAGCGATCTGTTTCGGAATGCGGGAAATCGAGAAGAAATATGGCAATTCTGTCGCAGGCGTTTTCCCGTCCGACCATATACTGGATAAAAGCGCCATGGGAACAATAGCCGGCGCAGAAACGCTAACTTCCGATTATCTCATAACCTTCGGGATAACGCCAGGTTCCCCGCATACGGGCTACGGGTACATAAAACCCGGCGAACCTGTCGGGACCGGATACAGGGTATCGGAGTTCAGGGAGAAACCCGCGCTTGCAGAAGCTAAAAAATTTGTAAAGGAGGGATGCCTCTGGAACAGCGGTATGTTCCTGTTCAGCACGGAGGTTTTCTTCGCTGAGCTCAAAACACATGAGCCCTCTGTCCTTGAGGCATTTGAAGCATCGGATGACATGGACGTGATCTACAGCAACATACCTTCTATCTCCATTGATTATGGGATCATGGAGAGATCAGCCCGGGTTGCCGTCGTCAGGCTTGATGGGAGATGGAGCGATCTTGGGAACTTCAGCGCAATGTACGATGAGTTCGGAAAAGATGCTTCCGGGAATGCTGTATATGGTTGTGATAATGTCCTGATAGATTCAACCGGTAACCTGATATACTCCAAACCCGACAAACTTGTCTCTCTTATTGATGTTAATGATATGGTCGTAGTAGATACGCAGGATGCGCTGCTCGTTTGCCCCAGGAGCAGCAGCCAGAAAGTAAAAAATGTCGTGACCGGGCTTAAACGTCAGAAAGACGAAAGGGCATACCTTCATGATACCGTTTACAGGCCGTGGGGTTCATATACGGTTCTTGAAGGCTCGGATAGGCATAAGATAAAGAACATCACGGTCATGCCGGAAAAGAAGTTGAGCCTCCAGCTGCACCATCATAGGAGCGAACACTGGGTTGTCGTGCGGGGCATGGCGCATGTGCTGATGGATGAAGAGGAGTTTTTTTTACGGCCCGGAGAAAGCACATTTATCAGAGCCGGTACGAAACACAGGCTGTCCAATCCCGGGAAGCTCCCTCTGGAAATAATAGAAGTCCAGCTTGGGGATGCTGTTGAGGAGGAAGATATCGTCAGGTTCGATGACGAGTACGGGCGGGTGTGAGGATAACATGAAAGTAGTCATACCTGCGGCGGGTGCAGGCAAGCGTCTTTTCCCGCATACGTTCACGAAGCCAAAACCAATGGTGTACATAGCAGGCAAGCCCATAATCGGTCATATACTCGACAGGATGAAGGATGTGGGGCCTGAAGAGATAATAATGGTAGTGGGATATAAAAAAGAGCAGATCATGTCGTATGTGGATAAGAATTACTCGGATATTTTTAATATAAGATATGTTGACCAGGAAGAGCAGCTCGGTCTCGGTCACTCTGTTTATGTAGCAAAGGATGAGATCGGTGATTCGGATATAATGATCGCGCTCGGGGATATGATATTCAAAGCGGGTTATTCTGAGTTTTACAGGCATCATTTGAACAACAGCGATTGTTCAGCTTCAATAGGTGTGCGCGAAGTGAATGATCCCAGAAAATACGGTATTGTTGAATTGAGTGGCGAACATATTAAAAAATTGGAAGAAAAACCCAGCCGCCCGAAATCCAAACTTGGTATCGCAGGCGTATATTTTATCAAGGAAACGCGTGTTCTCTTGTCGATACTTGAAGAGATGATCAGGAAGAATATGCGCACCCGGGGAGAATACCAGCTTACGGATGCGCTGCAGGAGATGCTGAATAGGGGATACTGCCTTAAACCGTTCCCGGTCTCAAGCTGGTACGATTGCGGGCATCATGAATCGCTGCTTGAGACAAACCGCGTGCTTCTGGATGAGAAAGAGGATATAGACCCTGTATACGAGCTAAAAGATTCGGTGATCATCCAGCCGGTCGCCATTGGCGATAATGTTACAATCATAAATTCGGTGATAGGTCCGCATGCATCTATCGCAAGCGATTCTTATATTGAGAGCAGTATAATCTCGGAAAGCGTGATAGGTTCCCGCTCTCATATATCGAATGTTAATCTGCAGAAATCCATTGTCGGGGATGATGCCAGCGTTCACGGGAAACATAACTCCCTTAACATAGGGGACTCATCATTGATTGAGTTCTGAGGCGGACATGAGAGCATTAGTAACAGGCGGGGCAGGATTTCTCGGCTCGCACCTATGCGATTTATTACTGGCAAAAGGGTATGAAGTTATCTGCGCGGACAGCATCATCACAGGTAATGAACAGAACATAGCCCACATTAAAACCAGTGAGTTCTCTTTTATAAAACATAATGTGACAAAGCCTCTTCACCTGGATGGAAAAATAGATCTCATTTTTCATCTTGCAAGCCCTGCAAGCCCTATTGATTATCTGGAATTGCCCATACAGACCTTAAAAGTAGGGGCGCTTGGTACACATAATATGCTTGGGCTTGCAAAGGAGAAAAGGGCGCGGTTCCTGCTTGCCTCAACTTCGGAGGTTTACGGAGACCCGCTTGTGAATCCCCAGCCTGAGGAGTACTGGGGCAATGTCAATCCGATAGGTCCCAGGGGAGTATATGATGAAGCAAAGAGGTTTGCCGAGGCTATGACCATGGCATACCATCGCTATCATAAGCTGGATACGAGGATCGTGAGAATATTCAACACTTACGGACCGAGGATGCGCCTGAAAGATGGGAGAGTGGTTCCGAACTTTATCAGCCAGGCATTGCGCGGGGAGGATATCACAGTGTACGGGGACGGCTCGCAAACAAGGAGTTTCTGCTACGTGAGCGATGAGATCGAGGGGATTTACAGACTGATGATGTCGGATTATACATTACCTGTGAATATAGGCAACCCTGAGGAGCATACCATACTTGAGTTCGCGGAAATAATACTGAAAATTACAGGAAGCAGGTCAAAAATCGCTTTTAAAGAACTGCCTGTTGATGACCCGAAACAGAGGAGACCTGATATCACAAAAGCAAAGAAGCTCCTCAAATGGGAACCAAGGGTTTCACTTGAGGCGGGGTTGAAAGAAACGATAAAGTACTTTAAGGCATTTCAGCTTTGATTAAGCCTGGGCTCAATTGTGCCTCCCCCCGTAGCCGTTACAGACTTCAAAGAACACCAATCCTCTGGTAAAACTTAAATACTTTGAAAAATAACATACCTTTGTGAATACAAAATGCTTAGTGAAACAGTGATCTCAAAGGGTTATCAGACGGTAGTACCTGCAAAGATAAGGAAAAGCCACAAGATAATGCCAGGAGATGTTCTTGAATGGACGGAAAATGAGAAAGGGATACTGGTGCAGGTACGGAAAAAAAGAACATTGAAGGACATAATCGGGATTGTAAAAACTGAAGGGGATGCCGTCGAGTCCAAGAAATTACTCCAGAAAGGGTTAAAATGATATTCGCCGATTCCTCATATTTTATCGCGCTGGCAAGAGAGAAGGACAGGTGGCATCACGATGCCCTGAGAGTGGCCGGGAAAAACAAAGACTCATTTATGGTCTCCGACCTTATTATCAGCGAGAGCGTCACGCTTGTTGGTTCGCTGGAGGGTGGAAAGGCTGGAAAGCTTCTCTACGAATACTTCATAGACAACTGCAAAATAGAGTTTGTGGATAGGGAAATGCTTTCCAAAAGTATGGAGATATTCTTAAAGTATGATGGCTCGATATCGCTTGCAGACGCGGTGTCTGTGGAGATAATGAAGGAAAACGGGGTTAAAAAGATAATTTCTTTTGATGGGGATTTTGATAAGGTGAGGGAGATTGAAAGAGCTCATTAGAGATATTGGGGTAGTGTAACAGTATTTTATGTCCCATCAAGCTCATTTTGAAACGTATAAATTCTTTCTAATAATAATTCATCAGTAATTTTTGCCCTTATTTTATCAAAACATACTTTTGCAATATAGGGGAAAATATTTTGACCTCTGAATTGATCCATACTTTCTATCTCTTTTAATAAAATGTCTGCAATCTCGTGTTCTTTCCCAGAGAAATACTCAGCAGTATATGCGAGTGATTCTAATGAAATTTTTTTGAGTTCATCATCTCGCGATTTTATGTATTCTTTTAATTTTAAATAAATCTTTTCTTTTTTAATTTCGTCTATTCGCTCGAGAAACATACTTGATATCAAGCGAGTAGCAATTCTTTTGATTTTTAGGTCTGGATAATCTAAAAAATGAAAAATTTTTTCATAATAATTGTCTAATAATTCATCAGGTACTATCTTTGAACAAATAGCAATAAATCTCAGATATTCAGGTAATGCCTGCAAGTCAATTGTATCCATTTTAAGACTTATATTTAGAACTTCCCTGATTCTATCTGGTGATATAAAATCTCGAGCACCAATATAAAACCTTAATGCATAGATTAATTTTCTATCATATGGTTTTATTACTTCAAGATAATTTTTCTCTATTTTTTCTCTTTCTTTTTGGATAATGCGGGGATAAATCAATTTAAAAGTCTCTTCTAATTGGTAATTATATGTCTCTGAACTTACATAAATTTCAATTATTTTTTCTTGGATTGTTTTCTTTAGATTAAGATCAACATAAGCAAATAATAAACCAAGACTTTTTATGCTGGATTTATTTACTATATCGTCTCCATCATCTATTGTTTTGATTAATCTATCTATAATATTCTTATGTAAATCACACGGTATTTTGTCTCCTAACTTTCCGAGTGTTTCTACAGCTATAAATCTGGTAACTGTATCTTCATAATAAGTTAATCTCAATATTCTACGAATAACACTTCCCATCTGGTCAATTGAAATTATATCTTTTTTTTCAACGATCTGTTTAAGTGCATCTCGTCTGTTTTCGAAGTGAGGGCTATGCATGTATCGTAGGAGCCTCTGAATATCGCCATAATCGGTATCATCAAAGTTTTCGTAATGCTCGATTTCGGCTTCCCAATTGTGCAAATCAAACTTATTTAATAATAATTGGAATAAACCTCTTGTTGTATGTTCATCAAAATAATTCCAATCACAAAATTCTCTGAGATTTTCTATTAATTGATTTGCCCAAGATAGGAAATCATCTACAGAATCTTCATCCCCACCAATTAATGGAAAAAATGCATATTTTTTGATATCAATATCAATACTCATCTCAAAAAATACTTCTTCGTAAGGGTGATGTTTATGTCCAGGTCTCATAGTCGTATACATAAATGCTTTTTGAGATGAGAAATTCCATTTATCATAGAATTCGATTGTGATTTTTCCAAATTTACTTGTCAAAACAATCTTATCTAACTTGGAGTTTGTTGATTTTTCGAGATTAAAGTTAATGCCCTTGGGGAAATTTAAGTAGAAGGGAATATAACTAAAACTACCTGGAATTTTATTATAATCTAGAATTTGTTTTTCATATTCGATTTGTTGGGCATGTATTGTTTTGACAAATAAATTCTCCTGTATTTGCTTAGGTTGGAATATTATTGTAGGCGTTCCGTGTAAGAAAAAATTAAGGTTCCTTAATGCCCCTAATTCTTTATAATAATTATCAATTGAATTTATTTTTCTTAGAATTTTAATCCGACTTGTCTTTCTTACGAACCAATTTTTGAAATTATCGCCCCATTTTGTAGTAATTTTACTTTTACGTGAGAGATTTACTTCACTAATTTTTCGGAGAATAATATACTGAATCAAATCTGTAATGACCACATAGTCAAAATCGTTCTGATAATCTCGGTATGGTTTGTTAATTAAATTATGTTTTTGTATGAAATTATTTAGATAGTCGTTATTTTTTCCAACTACCAAATCCCAATCGTCCCTAAAGTATACTGAAAAAAGATAATCGTTAAATTTAATCGGTTTTATAATCTTATTTTCTTTATCTAGGGTAATTAATAATGTCATTTTTTCTTTATTTACTTTAATTAGGGCCTTTCTGTCTAAAAAGACCATGAGAAGTAGAGTTATAATAAGTGAAAAAAATATTGATATAGCTAAGATAGATATCCATTTGGTCGATAGAAACACACTAAATTCGTTAAAAATTATAGAAGTTACTAACCCAAGAAGAACCGCTAATAAGATGGTTAGTATTGATTGATATATTGAGTTTTTTTGTTGTCTTAATAATTGTTGGACATCATACTTCTGCATAGTTCTTCATGATGTAACATACCCATACTTAAGATATAAGGTATTCGAAAGTTGGGGAAGTTAGTTTTTCTATTATTTCGAGAGTTCCTACCATGCCACAAATTATAAAAATGCAAAGAATCAATCTTCAATTTCATTTTGACAATTACATACCATAATTATAATAAAGATAAATCGCTCTTTTTCTGAGAAAAATAGAATCTTGAGCATATCTGTTTTAGAGAGACATCTTTAAATTCAGTGGAGATAATAGCGGTTAGATATTTCAGCATTCAAGTATAAAGAGAAAGCCATGCCAGATAATCAGGATAGCCCCACCCGACCCTTCGTCTTCATCAACGCAGCCATGAGCGCCGACGGCAAGATAGCCACAATCGAGCGGCGGCAAACAAGAATATCAGGCAGCTTCGACTTTGACCGCATGGACGAGCTCAGGGCCACCTCGGATGCGATCATGGTAGGCATCGGTACTGTTCTCTCCGATAACCCCAGCCTTACTGTAAAATCGCCGCAGCGCAGGGAAAAGAGGCGCGCCGGGGGGAGGGATGAGAATCCTGTGAGAATAGTGGTCGATAGCCTGGCGCGAACCCCGATAGATGCCGATATTTTCAAAAAAGGCGACGGCAGAAGGATGATAGCAGTCTCGGAAAGCGCGCCGCAGGAAAGAGTAAAGGAGCTTGCAAAGCGCGCTGAGATAATAACTGCCGGTGAAACGAGCGTGGAGCTTAAGCGCCTCCTTACTGAATTAAAAGCGCGCGGCATCAACCGCCTGATGGTAGAGGGGGGCGCGACATTGAACTGGGGGCTTGTTTCACAGGGGCTCGTTGATGAGATTTACACCTTTATCGGGAATATCATAATCGGAGGCAAAATCGCGCCGACTCTTGTGGATGGAGAGGGCTGCACAGCCGGGTTTTGCAGGCTGGCGCTCATGTCATGCGAGAAACTTGAAGACGGGGTTCTTGTTAAATGGAAGGTCCTAAATCAATACTATGAATAATATAATTACAAACTTGGATAAATATCCCTTTATACTATTAATAATAAATTGGGGGTAAATGGCGGATAAAAACCATAAATATTTTGCCGCCCATAAAGAGATCACTTCGGTAGCGCGGCTTTCCATATATTCCAACATCTTCTTGCTTCTCATGAAGCTGATAGTCGGCGTTTTCATGGGTTCTATAAGCGTACTCTCGGAAGCCCTTCACTCAGGCATAGACCTTCTGGCTGCAATTATAGCCAATTATTCCGTTAGAAAAGCAGGACAGCCCGCAGACTCTGATCACAAATTCGGGCACGGCAAGTTTGAGAATGTTTCAGGGACGGTCGAAGCATTGCTTATATTCATAGCTGCCATAATCATACTTTTCAAGGCTGGCGAAAAAATAACAACAGGCGGTGAAGTTGAGCTCATTGGCGCAGGTCTTGTAATAATGGGCATATCGGCAGTCGTGAACTTCATTGTTTCCAGGAAGATCATGAACATCGCTAAGAAAGCTGAATCCATTGCTCTTGAAGCGGATGCCTACCACCTTACAACGGATGTGTATACATCAATCGGGGTTTTTATCGGTCTCGTTCTTATAAAACTTACAGGGAACCCTATATTTGACCCGATTATGGCAGTACTCGTAGCCCTCCTTATCATCAAGGCATCCTACGACCTGACAAAACGCTCTGTATCCGGGCTCATGGACGTCAAACTTTCAGATAAAGAAGAGGAACTCATCAAGTCCGTTATTGCCGAGCATTATTCGCAATATACCGGGTTCCATAACCTGCGTACAAGGATGTCGGGTGCGGAGAGGTTCGTTGATCTGCATCTTGTAGTCCCCAGGAACCAGCCTGTAGTGGATGCTCATGAGTTCTGCAACCATCTTGAAAAGGATATCAAGGAGAAAATCCCCAACCTCTCGATACTGATACATGTCGAACCATGCAGGGATGAATGTGAGATATGCAGGAAACTTAACGTCTGTAAAGTGCCGGATAATATCCATGACACTTAAGGGTTTCAAGCAGGAAATAATATCCGCATAAGGACTTGCTCTGGCTTTTGCTTTGACTTTTTTGTTTATGCCGGTTTACCAGCCTTTTTATTGAATATCTGCTTCTCCAGCCTTTTGCGCTCAATAATGTCATAAAAAATAAGCACGGCACCAATTACTTTATTTTTTTCATCAATAAGAGGGGTCCCTACGATTTCTACCGGGACTTCCGTTCCCTCCCTGGACACAAGTACAGTATCATCCGCCAGCCCGAAGAAAATCCCTTCGCGAGTTACCTTCTTTATGGGATCTTCAACCCTTTCACGCGCTTTTTCATTGATAATATTAAATACACTTTCCAGGGGCTTCTCAAGCGCTTCTTCCTGCTTCCAGCCGGTTAACGCCTCTGCAAAAGGATTTATAAGTTTCACGATTCCCTTCTCATCCGTGGCTATAACAGCATCACCAATACTTTTGAGTGTTGCGGAAAGCAACCGTTCGCTTTCCTTTAATTTTTTCTCTATTTTATGCTTGTAAAGTGCTATCTCTATGGCAACATGTAACTCTCTTTCTGCAAAAGGCTTGATCAAATAGCCAAAAGGCTGCGTTATTTTTGCTCTCTGTAATGTATCCTTATCCGAATAGGCTGTAAGATATACAACGGGAACATCAAAAAGTGCATGGATCTGTTCTGCGGCTTGAATGCCGTCCATACCCTCACCTAACATGATATCCATCAAAACCATATCCGGCTGTGCCTCTTCTGCTTTTTTGACCGCTCCTTCCCCCGAATGGGCAAGAAAAATAGAATACCCGTAACTTTTTAATCTACTCTCTATATCCATTGCTATGATCGTTTCATCTTCTACAACCAGGATCTTTGCACCATCCATTTTATTTCCCCTCATTATGGTTTAATTCTTTAAATATAATTTTAAACTTTGTTCCGTTGCTTCTATCAAGCTCGATATTTCCCCTTATCTGCTCGACCAGGGTGGTTACCAGTCTTAGACCCAATGTTTCAGTATTTCTGATATCCAGGTCTTCCGGGATACCGATACCGTTATCGCTGACTGCCAGTATGAACTTATTATTTTCAGAATGGAAATCGATGCAGAGCTCCCCTTTTCTACCATCCGGGAAAGCGTGTTTCAAAGAATTCGTAATAAGCTCGTTTATAATGAAACCGCATGGAATTGCCGCGTCTATACCAAGCAGGATATTCTCGGCTTTTATATTCAACCTGATAATATTAGAATCGATGCTGTACGATTGGAATAAATAATTTGCCAGGTCCTTTATGTATTCGCCGGTATCCACTCTTTCCATATCTTTAGACCGATAAAGTTTCTCATGTGCTAAAGCCATTGATTTGACACGGTTCTGGCTCTCTTTGAACATCTCAAGTACATCTTTATCTTTGATACCTTTGGACTGCAGGTAAAGCAAGCTTGATATGACCTGTAAGTTGTTTTTGATACGGTGATGAATCTCTTTCAGGAGCATCTCGTTTTTCTTTGCCTCTTCCGCCTGCCTGCGCTCGGTTATATCGCGGAAGATGACTAATACCTCATCCTCCCCGTTAGCAACAAAACGCGCCTCATAATCGTATTTTTTGCCGTTTCTCTGGCTCTGGAAATCAAAAAGTTCCATAGAACCGGTTCCAAATACCCGGTCAAGGTAGAATGCGATATGCGAAGACAGTTCCGAAGGCACTATATCATGGATTTTTTTACCTGAAAATTCACCCGGAGGAATCAACGGGTTATCATCTTTTGTCGCTTTATAATTTATAACGGTGCCATCTTTACGAAGCTGGAGTATCAGATCCGGTATAGCGTTCAGTATAACCCGGTTTTTTATTTCGCTTTTGTAAAGCTTTTCCTGGGACTTTTCCAGTGACCCCAGCATCCCGTTGATGTCGTTTGCGAGGCTTGATAACTCGTCCTCTCCTGTCATCGACACACGTTCAGAAAGATTCCCGCTCTTGCCTATCCTTCCGACATTGTTACTTAGCCACGCCAGCCTCGATAGTACTGATTTTTCCAAAAGCAGCATGGTCACAGCCCCGAACACTAAACCGATCGCCAGAAGCGATAGTATGAAATAATGCATAGTCGCTTTTCCCTGCATGTAGATATCCCTGGGCATATCCACTTTCAACAAAAGAGCAGGATTCCCATAGACATCATCCAGGATAGCGTATCCAGCAATTGTCGCTTCGCTGAGCGGCTGGACCAGTATCGGTGTCTTTTGTGATAGTGATGACCGGGCTGCCTGGAAATCAGAAGGCATCTGTGCATCATCAAATCGCCGCATAGAAAGAGACAGATGTGTTATTCCGGCCAGGCGCTGTAATTCTTCATCATTAAGGTAGCGACCCCATATCATAGAGCCCCGGACAGGTGCTATTCTTTTATTATCCGTAATGGGGCTCGAGACGATGAGCATTGGCCCTTCAGGAAGCAGAACTATTCCTTTTACGCTCTCATTATCCTGGTGTTGTAAAATAAGGTTATCCCTGGAAAGGTATCTGTGCAGGCTCTCCGGTACGACTGTCTCTTTACCATTCTTAGCGTCAAAACCTCTTTCAAATACTATTCCGCCTGAAGAATTGACAAATACCATGACATCCAGTCTTATATCTACAAAAGTCGTGTCAGGGATGTTCCTTTTAACGTAATCGAGGTCGCCGTCGTCTATGAAGCTGTACGTTTCATCCCATGCCGCCCAGTCTCCTGCAACGCCGTTCAGCGCAGAGATATCATCAGATATCGCTTCCGTAACCCGCTGAACATTCTTCTGGGTATCCTGCTCTTCCACCCGGGCAAAACCTTTAGTCAGAATAACTGCCGAGGTGGCATAAAGGAATATGATAAGAAGGGCGAGTGTTGCTCCGATAATGAGCAGCGTTTTTTTACGTAGTTTCATAGGGTTTCCAGCCTCTAATTCGCCAGGAACGTTTCATGTATATAATTCTCTCAATGGCAAAGAGTCGTATTCGGGTTAGCAATATAATTATGATTATGATGATATATAGTTTATTGGATAGAAACTCCGTTCATCAATAATCAGATTATATAATCTTACGTTGATCAGAGCATTATCTCAAGCGCTTCTTTCCCGGTCATGCCCGCTGTTATGCCAAGCTTTTTTGCAGCTTCTGAAACATCCACTGCCTTTGCATTCAGGACATCCTCGAAGCTTTTCACGCCCGTCACCCTGACAGCCACATCCCCCAGTTTATTGGCCACGTCCATATTAAGATACCCGCACATGATAAAACCCTTTTTCGCTCTGATAACAAGCAACGGAGCCCATTCCATATCCAGTTTCAAGCCAAGCGCACATCCGTTCTCAAGGGTTACCTGTTCGATGAGCATGCATGCTACGTAGCGTTACCGATAGAAATATTTTATCATCGTGCCAATCAATAATATATCGTAAAAGAAAAGGTAAAATATGAGCGAAGTTCATAAAAATCTGAAAATTGCAGCAATTCTGACAGCATTCATATTCATTATGGAATTCCTGGGAGGGATAATATCCAACAGCCTGGCTCTTCTCTCAGACTCAGCCCATGTCTTCATGGACGTGGTGGCGCTGCTCCTTGCATACGGCGCAATAAGGATATCAGCCCGCCCTTCCAGCGGGAGCGTAACATTCGGCTACCACAGGTTTGAGATTTTTGCAGCCTTGATAAACGGGATAACTATCGTGTTAGTTTCTCTCTTCATCTTTTACGAAGCCTATGACAGGGTATTGAATCCCCCGCCGGTAAAAGGCGTTCAGGTAGTGGTAATTGCCACTGTCGGACTGTTAGTTAATGCCTGGGCGGCTTTAAAGTTGCATGGTCATCATGAACTCAATATAAAAGGAGCGTATCTCCATGTGCTTGGCGATGCCCTTGCATCGGTAGCGGTAATAGTCGGTGCTATAGTAATCATTTTCACAGGGAAAACCATTGTTGACCCGGTGCTCAGCATTCTGATCGGTATAATGTTGCTTTACAGCTCTGCCAGGCTCATATTCGGCTCTGCCCGTATCCTGCTTGAGTTCGCTCCAAAACACGTCGATGCCGATAAGCTAAAAGATATAATGATGCAGGTAGAGGGCGTCAAAGGAGTGCATGACATCCATATCTGGAGCATATGCTCCAATATACATGCGATGAGCGCCCATGTTCTCGTGGACAGGATACATGTCCAGCAGACAGATATCCTGATACGTAATATCAGCCGCATGCTGAGGGAGAAGTTCAGCATACTGCATACTACGCTGCAATTCGAGTGCGCTGAATGTGAGCCAATGGAAATAGGGCATGAAAGCTATCACTGATATGGCTCTCTCAGCTTCATTATATCTTACACAGCCACAGTCATTATGCACATAACTATTATCATAATAATTAAAATTTTTAGTAAGAGATAAATTTAAATAGAGAAAGAACTAAACTACTATACCAGCAACAAAAGAGCAACCTGTTGTGATTATCAGGTAACGGATAGAAAAAACAATAAAAGGAGGTGTTATATATGGGCGTCTGGGCATGGATCCAACCTGTCGATAGAGTCTGGAAAGTTGTATCAGATACCGAGAAAGGAAAAATATCCGTATATAACGAAAAAAATAATCTGATCTTTGAGCAAAAAGGGCTCAGCAAGGAGGCCGTTTCACTTATAGAAAAGGAGTTCCTTGGGGTAATAGCAACAAACCTGTCAGACCCTAAAGCAAATGCTGCCAATAACAGGGATACTAAAAAACCTGTGCGTGAATACAACTCTATGTATGCATGAATGCAGCGGCTGCATAGCTAAAATATAATCGACATAACAATTAAAAAAAGTTGCAGGCAATGAGTTTTAATATCATTGCCACCTATTTTATGATTTGAATTTATAATATTATATAAATTTAATATCTTTTTGGTTTATGTTTCTGGTAGCATTCCCTGCAGTACACCGGTCTGTCACCGGATGGCTGGAAGGGTACTTCAGTTTCCTGACCGCAGTCCGCACAG
>CABMIB010000038.1 GCA_902386135.1 uncultured archaeon | reverse complement strand
TAAAAACGGCATTTCTCATTCTGGCATACAACACTAATTTCTCCTCTTGGACGAACCATAATAATCCCAGATATGGAATATGTTATTCATCCTATATTAAGTATCGTATTTTAGGACAATAGGCAATATTCGCTTTATAAAAAACTCAAATTGAGCTTGGTGGGCAGGTGGGGAATGGGGGTTAGTGTATTAAAATAGATTTTTACCCGCCCACAAGCATATCTCAACAATTTTATTTTACTTAAATGCTTAGGATTACCAAACATATGTTAAATGCATATGTCGAAAAATATAAGTATGAATAAGGACATGTCTAAAAATAGCCCGGATTTGCTAATTTTAAACATGCGGGCATAAGGGGAGTGGGACCTTATCGGGGAGAGACTATTGTTTCTCTCCCTACCAATCCAGGCTTCCGGGGGAAATAAAGTTCTACCCTTGCTGGATCAGGTAAACCCAGGGCAGGTAAGAAGAGAATTTAGATTTGAGGGGGAGTGAAAATAATATGCACCTTAAACATACGACGGAAGATATAAATCTACAGAGAGACTATTGTAAGATGGAGACTTTGAGGATGACTTCTGAAAAACAACCGGCAGAGCCGGGCCTATCGAAAATTCGGGTGCTGGAACTGGAGAACTGTGTAATCCTGATGTGTGAGAAATGCGGTGAAACATGGAATCCGGATAGATCGAATTCATGGGTTTGCCCTAACGGATGTAACATGTTTTGAAAACGTAAAGATTGGTGAGATTGTATAAACATTCACCTTTTATAACAATTCAAAATAAGTTTGTGGGCAGGTTGGGGAGTGGGGGTTAGTGTATTAAAAAAGTTATTTTCCTGCCCACGATTATTCTTGAACAATTCTATTGTATTTAAAGATTATGATGGTCGATTATCGGATATATTTAAGTAATATTTTTATGCATCAACCCCAGCAAGCCTGTGCTGATTTTTATAAATGGTAAAGCTTAAGTACATGTTGATACAGTTTAATGCTTGTCGAAAAATCGACGTGCTTTGGTATTTAACGAAAGAGGAGTGGGACTTTATCGGGGAGGAACACTCGTTTCTCCTCCTCCTTACCTATTGTGAGGCTTGAGTTGTGCGTAAGAGATTTTAGATTGAAAGGAGTGAATATAAAATTCAGTTTAAATGTACAATAGAAGATATAAATTTAGAAAGAGGCTATGTGAAAGTGGAGATTGATTGTTATGGATCCTGAAAAACAATTAGCAGAGCTTAGCGTATTGAATCTTAGGGTACTGAGATTGGAGAACTGTGTAATCTTAATGTGCGAGGTGTGCGGCCAAACATGGAGTTCTAATGGGTTAAATTCAGGGGCATGTCCTAATGGATGTAACAGGTTTTTGAATCATTGAATCAGTGAGGATTTATCTAAAAAGAAATACAAAAGATCAGGTCACGAATATCTATACTTCTCGCCTTCTTTAACAATATCATGTTCCACCATAAACGATATCACGTTTCCAATCCACCGCTTCATAGCTATGGCAGTGTCAGCATATTCCAAAAGGTCTTTCTCTATAGTTTTTTGCCAGTTTACACCGCTGTACTTTTTCTTGAATTTCGTTATCTGTTCAGATGTCGCAAGATTTTCAAAGTCCTGTAACACCATTTTTAAAACATAACGTAAGATATCTTTTTTCACATCAACTCCTCCGGGGTTATTGAAAAGACAAATATATGTAAATATATATATCTTTTACGGTTTGTAGAGAAGCGGATTTTTAAAACCGTGATGATTTTCTAATAAATTATAAGAAAATCTTTGCAGAGAGATCTTGTTGCAACTATTATTAATTTTACACTGCTATCAAAAGCTTGATAAATGAACTCAACATATGCTTAGTGAGATGAATGGGCAAAAGCGCTATGGGAAAATTGAGAAGAGAGACAGTAAAAAAATACATAACTTCAACCGAACATGAGAGGCGTTTACATCCTAATCCTCAAACTGGACAACGACACCGATATCCGCACAGGCAGATTAGGAGAGCTTCATTTCAAAAAAGGCTATTACGCCTACGTCGGCTCAGCCCTCGGAACAGGGGGATTTAAGCGTGTAACAAGGCACTTCAATGTAGCTTCAGGCAAGAACCGCACAAGAAAATGGCATATCGACTACCTGCTGCCTCATTCCAGAGTCGTTTGCGCCATACTCTTACCAACAGATGAAGCGATTGAATGCACGGTTGCAAGAACGCTGGTGCAGTTTTCCGAAGAAATTCCGGGATTCGGATGTACCGACTGCGCCTGCCGGACACATCTTTTCTTTTCCGGGACAGATTTAAAAGAAAATATTGTCAGGACGTGCAGCAAACTCATAGAGAACGAAAGTATCATAATAAGTCCGAACATGTAGGGAGTATATGGACATCGGAATTATCGGAGGGTCAGGATACACAGGCGGAGAGCTTCTGCGCCTGCTTTCAGGGCATCCGGAGGCAAATGTCACCGCTGTGACTTCGCGCAGCAGGAAAGGACAGAAGGTCAGCGATACCCATACCCATCTCCGGAAAATATACGACCTGGATTTTGAAGACCTGGGCGCGGAAGATGTGGCATCGCGCTCTGACATCGTGTTCACTGCCGTACCCCACGGCACTGCTATGCAGGTCGTGCCCGCTCTTCTCGATGCCGGCGCAAAGGTAATTGATCTCAGCGCGGATTACCGTCTGGAGACAGAGGTTTTTGAAAAAGTTTATAAGATAAAGCATACTGACCCCAGATGTGCAGTGTACGGGATTCCCGAACTTCATCCCGAAGTTTCAGAGCAGTCGTTCATAGCGAACCCCGGATGCTACCCAACAGGCGCGTCACTTGCTGCTGCGCCGTTAGCCGCGGCAGGGCTTATCGAACTTACGGTTTTTGATTCAAAAAGCGGGATATCAGGCGCGGGTGCTGAGCCTACGGAAGTGTCCCATTATCCCAACATGGCAGAGAATATCCAGGCTTACAAACTCACCTCGCACCGCCACCGCGCCGAGATAGTGCAGGAACTTACACGGCTTGAGCCGGGGCTGAAAAAGATAAGCTTCACCCCTCACGTTATTCCAAGCGTGCGCGGAATCCTGACCACGGCGCATATTTTTGTAAAGCGGGAATTGAGCGCGGAAGAAGTGGACGAGATGTATCGGGATTTTTATCAGGATAAGCCGTTTATCAGGCTCATCAAAAGTATTCCGGTGCTTGGCAGCGTGCGCAGCTCTAATTTCTGCGATATCGGTTTTGAGGTCGAAAAAGGAAGCAACAGGATAGTTATAATATCAGCGATCGACAATCTTGTAAAAGGCGCATCGGGTCAGGCTATACAGAACATGAACCTGATGTTCGGGATTCCAGAGACTATGGGTCTCTGGACGCCCGGCGTTGCCCCGTGAGGTAGATATGAAAGTAAAGGACGTAATGAATAAGGATGTAATTACCTGCAAGCCGGATGATACAGTGGGTTATCTTTCGACGCTGTTCAAAGAGAACCACATAAGCGGCATGCCCGTGGTTGAGAATGGGAAAGTCGTGGGTGTAGTTTCCGAAACCGACCTGCTCAAGCTTTTTAAGGTTCCCGAGTTCTCAGGAGAGCTGTGGCTTCCGAGTCCGCTTGAGGTAGTAGAGGTCCCTTTAAGAAGCCTTGTGAGATTTGAGGAGTTTAAAAAGTCAATCGAAGAAGCGAAGCTGAAACCCGTGCGGAGCATCATGAAAAAAACAGTCCATTCGATATCTCCTGAGGACAGCCTTGAGGAGGCATCTGCCAGGATGGTCAGGTATAAGGTCAACCGGCTGCCTGTCATAGAGAACGGGAAGCTTGTGGGAATAGTTGCGCGAAGCGATATTATCAGAGGTCTCTCATCAGCGGAATGAATTTTTATGAAGCTCATCGATGGCGGTATCTGCGCAGTTAAGGGAGTAAGGGCGAACGGAATCAAGCAGGGGAAGAATGGTCTTGCTATTATCGCCGTAGATGCACCCCACCTTGCTGTGGCTGGCGTTTTCACACGAAATAAGGTGATCGCAGCGCCGCTTATCGTTACCCGGAAGGCGCTTGAGAAGTGTGAGTTGAAAGGAATCATCGCGAACAGCGGGTGCGCCAATGCTTTTACGGGCGAAAGAGGCGTCCAGGACGCTCAGTGGATGGCAGGGGTACTGGCTAAAAAGCTCAATTGCAAACCCGAAGAGATCGGAGTGGCTTCGACAGGCGTAATAGGACGATATCTTGATAAAAAAGTAATAGCAGCCCAGCTTGAAGAGGTGTTTGGTGGGCTATCGGACACGAAAGAAGCCAGCAAAGCCTGTGCCCGCGCGATCATGACCACGGACACAAAGATGAAAGAAATTGCAGTGGAACTCGATAACGGCGTTCACATCGGAGGCATCGCTAAAGGCTCCGGGATGATAGAGCCGAACATGGGAACTATGCTCGTGTTTTTATATACTGACGCGGCGCTCTCAAAGAAAACTCTTGATAGTTGCTTGAGGAAAGCGGTTGACAGAAGTTTCAATATGGTCGTGGTGGACGGGGATACGAGCACCAACGATATGGCGCTGGTCACGGCAACGGGATACAATGAATGCGAGGAAGAGGCATTCCAGGAAGGGCTTGATCATGTGTGCATAGCTCTTGCAAAGATGATTGCAAGGGATGGCGAGGGCGCAACCAGGTTGATAGAGGCGCGGATAACAGGCGCACGCATACAGGAGGACGCAAGGCTCGCAGCAAAGGCGATCGTTCGCTCGCCGCTTGTGAAAACAGCGATATTCGGGAAAGACCCGAACTGGGGAAGGGTCGTGGCTGCGGCGGGGTATTCCGGGGCTGAGGTGGAGCAGGATAAGATTTCCCTGAAGTTCTCCAATAACAAAGAGGAGGTGGCGCTTGTCAGCCAGGGAAAGATAGTCGAGGGGAAGCTTGAGGCGCTAAAGAGCATCATGGCAGGCGAGGAGATCATTATCGAGGTAGAGCTTGGTATTGGGGTTCATGAGGCTGTTGCATGGGGATGCGACCTGACGTATGATTATGTGAAGATCAATGCGATGTATACGACGTGAAGACATCCGTAACTGTCGTAAACCATTCTAAACTGTCCTAAACCATCCTAAACCGTCGCTAAGCTTAATAAGCATCAGATTATGAGTATTATTATCATGAAAATAAGCGAGATAATAGTAATATTCCTGCTCCTGCTTATCGTGCTAGGTGGGCTCTCTGTCCCTCTCTGGTGGGACCGCGCCCAGCCGTTCGTGTTCAGCCTTCCCGGCTACATAGCAGGCATTATAAGGGAATTAAAGGATTCACTTGATTATATACTGAAAAGTATAAAATAACCCGGTTAGCTACATGCGTCCTATTAGCATCCTATTAATGATAATCAGCGGTCACTTTTTCGGCTTTTCAGCCTGCTCTTCAACCACGAATTTGCAGTGGTTATGCCCGGTTCCGTAGCACTCGGTTTCCTTCACAACATAGTGGAGGTTCAGCCTGCTTGAAAAAACACCTTCGATGATTCCCTCATCCATAGAGCATAATGTTTTCCCGACATTCGGCATCTTACCGCAGTGATAGCAATTATTGATAAGTACCGCAGGATTGGCGACCTGGAGGATTTTCATGTCCCCAAGCCTGTGTTCTCTCCAGAAAACAGAAAGTTCGTTCAAAACCCCCTCATTATCATCCGACCTGAATTTCTGACCGATCTTTGTCCCAACGTCGCTCCCGAGCCTTTTCATGATAGGTTTCGGGTCAAACCCGTATGCTTCCATGCCGAACCTGACCGTCTGGAAAAGATGCATCATGAAGGAATCGGAGTTCGCCCCCGCAGCAGCAATATTATCAAGGTGTTCATTATATTGCCTGCGCAGCGGCAGCTCTGAATAAGCCAGGCAGATGGAGTTCAGCACGTAATATTTTTTCCGTTTATCATTGGGATATGTTTTTTCCTGTATCAGGTTCAATTCCTGAAGGTCATCCAGATGCACCGAGATAGTGGATTTCGCTTTCCTCGATTGCTCTACGAGTTCGTCAAAAGATATCGTGCCTTTCCTCAGGAGTTCAAGTATTTTCAACTTGACCGGGCTGTCCAGAGCCACTATACCGTTGTCAGTAGAGAAAATCATAGTGTTCCGTACATGACCCATGATTTGTAAATAGCCTTAGTAATATAAATACTGTTCGTTTTTGTACGAAACTTATGCATAGTCTTAAAAAGTAACCAAGGTCATTCAAATAACCTGTCAAGCAGCCAGTCCGGGTCAAACTTTACGAGGTCCTTATAGCTCTGACCGATACCGAGGAACAGTACCGGCTTGCCGGTTGTATATGCTATGGATATGGCCGCGCCGCCTTTTGCATCCGCGTCCTGCTTTGTCAGTATGCTCCCGTTAAAAGCCACAGCGCTGTTAAAGAGCTTCGCACGCTCCACCGCGTCATTGCCGGCTACAGCCTCATCCACGAAGATGATGAGGTCGGGGTTGTTGACCCTGCATACTTTTTTCAACTGGTCCATCAGGTTGATATTAGTGTGCATCCTGCCCGCGGTGTCAGCAAGCACGATATCCTTATGCTTTGCCTTTGCGAACTGGATAGCATCGTAAACTACAGCCGCAGGGTCAGCCCCTTCCTGGTGTTTTATGAGCTTTATGCCCAGGGCCTCGGCGTGTCTTTCTATCTGCTCGATGGCGCCTGCGCGGAAGGTATCGCCTGCTGCTATTACCACGGAATAACCCTGCTCTTTGAACCGCTCGGCCATTTTTGCTATCGTCGTGGTCTTGCCCGTGCCGTTCACGCCCACAAAAACAATGCTCACAGGCTTATTGGACTTTTTAATGAACCCGTCAAAGTCAAAAGATTCGACAGAAATTACTTTTAATATAGCCTGCCGCAGGGCAGTTTCGACTATATTGCCTGTGTCAGAGCCGATTTTCCGGCGGCTTCCCACAAGTTCAGCCTTCACAGCCTCTACTATCTTCTCGGCTACAGGCAGCGCAACATCACTTTCCAGGAGCGCCATCTCAAGCTCCCAGAGGTGTTCTTTCACGCTTTTCTCTTCTATGATGAATTCCTGTTCAAGGACAGCGGCTTTTATTTTATCGAATATGCCGGCTTTTTCAGGCGCTTTAGCCGTCTCGATAGGTTTCGCGGGCTCCGACGCTTCTTTTTTTACAGCAATTTCCGGTTTTACAGGCTCGGCTTTGATGGCTTCCTGTTCCTTCTCTTCGATCGCACCGCCGAGGATTTTCTTAAAGCCGCCAAGCTTTTCTTTGAGTTTATCGAACATATTTACCAATAATCCCCATATGGGGTTTTATTATCAGTGAACAGGCCCCCCAACCCGGATTTCACTCTGCGCGCATCGGCTGCTGGGGCTGCGCCTGGCTCTGCAGGACTTTCTCGATGTTCTGCATCTCCCCGGCAAGCTTCCCGAGTGCATTGTTCAATTGCTCGTAATACTTATTGAGTTCATCCTTTCTCTTCTCAAGGAAGGCTTTGGCATCATCCGTTTTCTTTTCAACGCTTACACCCGCTCCGATCCCGATCACCACTTTATCGGGGCTGGTAAGGGTTGCATTGACAAATGAACTGAATCCGATGGGTACAAGTATCTCTTTCCCGGCAGTCTCGTCTTTTAAAGATGTAATGGTCGTTAATGCCGTCTCAACATCTTTGATCGTTATCTTTACCATGTTAATCTGCTGTGCTATGGCCTCTCCCTGGTACTGGTACTGCTGGTGCCTGGCGGCCATATCCTGGAGCTGCTGCTGGGTTATTTTGCCGTCACTCATGCTTTTTCCTCTTCCGCAGATTCGATCTTTATTAGAGTGCGCCTCAATCCGTGCTCGCTGCCTATTAATGAATATGCCTTCTCAAATGCACTGTTTTTGTTCTGGGAAGTTACAGTTTTTGTAAAGTGTTCCCATTTTTCTCCGGCTTTGAAAGTTCCCTTCACTATAAAATTCATTGTATCACCTGAACAGGGGGTTTGAGTTATACTCAATCAGATATATACCTACTGGAACTTATAGATCGAACGCTTGAGAAAAGATATCAAGTATCGCAAAAATATGAGGGAAGTAAATATAGCAGAAAAATCACGAGATACAAATCGCCATATCTATGGTATCGATTTCAGCGGCGCTAAGGATGCGGGTAAGAAGATATGGATTGCAAGAGGCATTGCTGAAGGTAGAAAGTTACGGATTGAAGATTGTTGCCAGGCTTCCAGTCTCCCTGGCGCAGGGAATGACCGCGACTCCTGCCTTGCGGCGCTTCGGGATTTTATTGCCAGAGAGAAGAATTCCATCTTCGGAGCTGACTTTCCTTTCGGGCTGCCAAATAAAGTCATACAGGAACTGTTTAAGGTAGGTACCTGGGCTGAGTTTGTTCGGGATTTTTATGAGACCTTTTCCGGCCCGAAAGACTTCCGAAAGACATGCTGGAAAGCCGCCAATAGTTCGGAACTCAAGAGAGTCACTGACAAGTGTAGTAAAACCCCCTTTTCGCCTTACAACCTCAGAGTTTGCTATCAGACCTACTATGGGATACATGATATTCTCTACCCATTGGTGAGCGCTGGCCGGGCGCGTGTCTTACCAATGCAGGGCGTAGAGAGTGGAAAAACCATAATTATAGAAATTTGTCCGGCTTCTACATTGAAGCAGTTAGAAAAGCGGCCAAGTGGCAAAAATCTTTACAAGACGTATAAGGGCAGGGGCGAAGAGTATAGAAATCAACGTTTGCAGATCGTTGATGCACTTATGAAAACAAGCCTCATCTCAATTCCGGACTCGATTCGTACTACAGCTTTAAATGATACCGGTGGCGATGCTCTTGATAGCATTATTGCAGCTTACTCAACGTTTTGTGCTAGCTGCAAACACTTTGCTGTAGAGGATAAGAAAGATTGTGAAAAAGATTATGAGAAAGATTATCACCTTGAAGGGTATGTTTTTGCATAAAATCACAGTCAACACAGACAAATCCGCAATCCTTATATACAACGAGCATAATTGTACATCAATGTACTAAAACGTACAATATAACAAAATGTACAATGAAACACAATGTAACCAAGAGTATCTATGCACCAGATAATCAATGAAATACTTGAATCCACCAGAAAAAGGCTCCCTCCCGTCGGGAAAAAGAGAAAAGTTATTTCAAGAAATTTCAGGGGAAGCATAAGCTCAAGAAAAGAGCAAAACCTTGTTCCCGTGATAGCAGAGGTCAAGCCCTCGTCTCCGACCAGGTTTATCATGAGAGTAAACCCGCAGGATGCGGCTGAGATCGCAGAATTAATGGAAGCGGGGGGTGCAGCAGCCATATCCGTGCTTACAGAGCCGCAATTTTTCAAAGGCAGTATTGATAATTTGAACTCTGTCAGGCATGTTGTAAAAATCCCGGTCCTGAGAAAAGATTTCATTATCGATAAATCCCAAATCCATGAAGCTGAAAGTGACCTCATCCTGCTTATAGCCAGGGTCCTCGGAGATGAATTAAATTATTTCGTTGATGAAGCATTAGCCTCAGGACGGGAACCGCTTGTAGAAGTGCATAACAAAAATGAACTTGAAGCCGCACTTTCTACGCATGCGAATATCATAGGGATCAACAACAGGGACCTCACAACAATGAAGGTTGATATATCCACTACAGAGAAGCTGGCTCCGCTTATCGGCGGTAAAATAATCATCAGCGAAAGCGGGATATCCACACCTGAGGATGCGGTCCGTATGATTGACGCCGGGGCAGATGCGATCCTTGTCGGAACATCTATTATGCAGGGAGATGTTTATAAAAAGACTTACGAATTAGTACACGCACTGAATGGAAGATAGGATACATATGAAACAGGAACTTAGATCAACCAAATTCGGCAAATACGGCGGGCAGTTCGTACCCGAAGTACTGATGCCTGCCCTTGAAGAGCTAACGGAGCAGTACGAAAAATACAAAGACGATCCTGTTTTTAATGAGGAATTGAATTATTATCTCAGGGATTTCGCAGGACGCCCGTCCCCTTTGTACAATGCAAAGCGGCTGAGCAAAGAATACGGCGTCAAGATATACCTCAAGCGTGAAGACCTCGTCCACGGCGGCGCGCATAAGTTAAATAACACGCTCGGACAGGCGCTCCTGACCAGATACATGGGGAAAAAAAGGATTATCGCGGAGACAGGGGCGGGTCAGCACGGTACTGCATGCGCAATGGCCGGAGCCGCATTTGGCATTAAAACTGAAGTTTACATGGGCGCAAAAGATACGGTACGCCAGCGAATGAACGTTTACAGGATGGAACTGATGGGCACCAGGGTGATACCTGTCAAGAGCGGCTCGCAGACCCTGAAAGATGCCATCAACGAAGCTATGCGCGACTGGGTCGCCAATGTGGAGACAACACATTATATGATCGGCTCCGTAGTCGGACCGCATCCTTATCCTGCGATGGTTCGCGATTTCCAGAGCGTCATAGGTAAAGAGGTGCGAACGCAGATGATGGAGAAGGAAGGGAGATTCCCGGATTCCATAGTGGCGTGCACAGGCGGAGGCAGCAACGCGATGGGAATTTTCTACCCGTTCGTAGATGATGATGTACAGCTTTTCGCGGTCGAGGCTGGGGGGAGCGGCTTGAAAACCACGGATAAAGAGGCGCTGCATTCGGCAACCCTGTGTGCAGGCGAGGAGGGTGTTCTTCACGGTGCGCACACAAAAATCCTGCAAAACAAATACGGGCAGATACTTGAATCAAGCTCGATAGCTGCAGGGCTGGATTATGCAGGCGTTGGTCCTGAACTTGCGTATCTTGCTGATATCGGAAGGATAAAACCCTGCTATTCACTGGACAGCGAAGCGCTTGAGGCGTTCCATGACCTGTGCAGGCTTGAGGGCATAATCCCCGCGCTTGAGTCCTCGCATGCAGTTGCGTATGTCAAGAAAGCAGCCGCATCCGGGGAGCTGGGCGATGTTGTGGTGATAAACATCTCAGGAAGAGGAGATAAAGACCTTGAGACCGTGCTGGGGATGAACAAATGAGGATAAGTGAAAAATTTAACGAGCTAAAGAAGAACAACGAAGGTGCTCTGGTCGCGTATATCTGCGCGGGAGACCCAACGCCAGAGGAGACAAAGAGGTACGTAGTATCGCTCATCAGGGGCGGCGCCGATATTATCGAACTTGGCATGCCTTTCTCGGACCCTGTGGCTGACGGTCCTACCATCCAGGCGGGGATTGAGCGGGCGCTGAACGGGGGAATGACTCCTGATATTTATTTTAAGACCACCGGCGCTCTTAAGGTTAGCACTCCTCTCGTGGTAATGACATATTATAACCTTCTTTTCAAAAGAGGGCTTCCGAAATTCGTCCAGGACTGCAAAGCTTCAGGAATATCGGGCATCATAGTTCCCGACCTGCCTGCTGAAGAATCGGAAGAGCTTGGCGCTTTATGCAGGAAACATGATGTCGATCTCATATTCCTTGTAGCTCCCACTACTACTGAAACCAGGATGGAGCGGATACTGGCACAGGGGACCGGCTTCATCTATCTTGTAGCGCGCCTTGGCGTCACGGGAGTGAGGGCCGATGTTGCAGGCTCAACGCGCGAGCTGATAGAAAGGGTGAAGACCACAACGCCAAAAGCTGTCGGATTCGGAATCTCTAACGGGAAGCAGGCTGCTGAGATAATCCGCGCCGGGGCTGACGGGGTGATTGTTGGATCTGCTTTCGTGGATATTATCGCGAGCAGGAAGGATGTTGAGCAGAGGCTTGAGGCGCTGGCGAGGGAATTGAAGGAAGGGATAAGGGCGGCGCATATTGAATCATAAATCTAATAAAGGATTGTCTATCTTACATTATATAGTAAAAAGTGAATTTTGGATATGAAAGCCTTAAGTAATTATGGATGATAAAGAGACGCTTGCAATTCAAAGAGGCATGAAAATGACATCATCCAAATCTGTAGAGTTATTACATTTTAAGAACTCTGAATGGGATTATTTCAAGGAATATTTCGCAGATTTTGATAGATATTGGACAGAAGTAAGCAAACGCTTAGGAAAAGGATTCATAGATTATATGAGATGTTATCTTCAAAAAAATCAGTTTATTTTCTCGGAAAGATGCAGTTTTAGCGTAGAATTTGTCGTTGATTCAAATATTATTTTTAGTGAGGTGCGAGCAATAATGAAGGGCAAAATATCTTTTCTTGCAAGTATCATCAATAGTCCTTTTTTAAAATTATTTGCTCCACCAGAAATTATTAAAGAGGTGACTGAGACTATTGAAAAGGATCTACCGAAAGGTTTGAATAAAGATAAAGCAAAGGAAATAGCCCAAGGAATTCTATCAAATATTGTAATCATAGATGGGCAGCGTTTAGATGCTTGGATTAAGGCTTATACTTTAATAGGTAAACGTGATAAAAAGGACGTTCCATTTTTGAACTTAGCTTTTTCATTGGAGACTCATGGTATTATAACAAATGATAACGATTTTTCAGAACAAGAAGAAGTGAAAATATGGAAGTTAGGTAAAGTTGGGAAAATGATAAGTGATTTCAGTAAAGGTTCAGTCTCACTCTTCTTTCTGGGCATTGGATCTCAATCGATATTCAAGCTTTGCTATCTGGTAATTATTTCTTTCTTAAAATTATTGGTAGAAATTATTGAAATATTGATATATTCTGTAGGAGCGATTATATCAGGAAGTATGGATGCTCTATCTAGAATTCCTTTATGGGTTTGGGCATTAGCAATGGGTTCTATTGCGGCTGTTCTAATATTATCTAAAGAAGTAAGAGAAAAAGTTGGCGATGTTCTTGCAAAATTAGGTGAAAAAGCCGTTGAGTTTATTGGTAAAATAAAAGAATCATTTTCAAGAATATTAGCAGGCATAAAACAGGTAATTGAGATATTAATGCCATTTATCTCATTTGTTTTGAAAGCCACTGGATACCTATTTTATTCAGCCTCTTATCTTGTTACCAGGATGTGTGAATTAGAAAAAGAGAGAACAAAGGTTTAAATACTATAAATATATGTTTATGACTTATGAAATACCCGCTACAGTCACGGTATGTTGTTCTAGAAACTCATGAATCCATCATCAAAAATAGTCTTATAGTGCTTCTTTTCTTTTTCAAAGTGTCACAACCATTCATTCCATTACAAAGAGTAAGTTACATCATGAACTTCCCGTTTTAGAGTATATATTATTGGAATAAATTTCCGTTTTAGAGGAAAATTTAGCAGAAGCTTGAGGCGCTGGCGAGGGAGTTGAAGGAAGGGATAGGGGCGGCGCGGAGGTAAAAATCTTTCGCTTGATCCTGCAAATTCCTCTGCAACGGATATTATCTTACATCCTTCTTTTCGCAATTGTTTAACTACGTATAATGGGATGTTCTCATCAGCCAAAAAGGTAGGTAAATTGCTCAAGCGGTAGCCTTTTGCGGAATTATGTAGATATGTTCTTCTTTCAGGAGGGATAGAGAATACTCTAAAGCAGCAAGAATATCTTCTTTTTTGATCTGGGGATAGTTCTCCATTATCTCTTCGTGTGTCCAGTTATTTGCCAGCAGCTCCAGCAGGAACTCAACGGATATCCTGGTTCCTTTTATAACAGGTTTCCCACCAAGAATATCGGGGTCGCATACGATCCGCTTGAAAATTTCTTTTTGCATGATAATCCTTCCATACAATTTACCCTGAGCTTATATAAAAGTCTTGTTAGTCACTACGCGAAGATGAGCGCATAGACCTTTACTTTTTAACTCCTTGTGTTCCTACGTGCATTAATGCCAAATATTTATCACTCTTTAAATATTAAATCCTCGGCGCCGAAATGTCCCCGGAGCAACCACTTCACATTAAAAACCATACAGCATAAACAACGAACTCATACGAACTTGTACGAACTCATATTACGGGAAATCCATGTTACCCTCGAAAGCGTTAAGATCAAAGAATTTTATTTCAGAAATATTTAATTTTATTGCCTTTTATCATCGATTCAGAGAGGAATTGTGTGCTTAACTGAAGATGTATGAATACTATTTCAATCCCACACACTTTTGACATATGTCTAATTTATGATCATAGTTTTTTATTTGTTTTCTAATTTCTTTATAGAAGGTACTATTCCATATTTCAAGTAAATTCTTTTCATTTATATTACCAAATTTTATAGAGCTGTGATAATCATTACAGCACAACAATACATTACCTGCATGATCGATTATTAGTGGATTATCAAACAAAGAGCATCTTGGTTTATAATTCATTTTTATTGGTTTGACCAAACCTCCACGATTATATAAGGGAGTTGCTGAAGTAATTTTTTCGTAAATAATTTTTTTACTACGATTGTTCTTTAGATATTTGAATAATTCTTTTATATTTTTATTCATCTCTTTACTATGTTGAGTTATTACAAATAAATTCACCCCTGCATGAACTAATTCTTCATATTTCTCAACTGTTAAAAAATCACCGTTTGAATAAATTGAAATCTTGGATTTAGGTAGTTTTTCACGGATGAACTTTACGAAAGTGATGATTCTTTTGTCTAATAAGGGTTCTCCATAAAAATGAGGACTTATTCTACCATCAAATTTGATTTCTGCCAATTGATTTATAATTTTTTTAAAAATTTCTTCATTCATTAATTTTTCGTTTTTCAAAAGACCTCTATCATAAACGCTATTGGGGCAATATTCACATCTTCTATTACAGCTTGTATTAATCTCTATATTAACATCATCGAAAAAATCAAATGTACCATACTTAATTAAGAGTTTACATTTCGTTTCTATAAGAGACAATGAATACGTGCCATACTTAATTAAAGATTTTAGGTTATTTTTCATAAAAGGGTCAACAAGCATATAGTCTCTTGGCTCCATTGGTATACTATATACATTTTCTGCGATAATGGTTTTATAACATTGGTGTTTTTAAATTGGTTGCTAAGACCATCATGGATAATATCCAAAAAACTACAGTTACCCCCCGGACAGATAACAAATACGCATATTCATTTACTGCGTGCTTAACATTTACTGCGTGCTTAATACATATAATTCTTTGGGTCAATGGTCAATGGTATTCCTCAAAAAGAGAGTTACGCATAAGTTTGGTCAGATTTAGCAGCTCTTATCCTTTCTTCCCATTGCTCTCAATGGCAGCTTTCCCAGGATAAACACTCTATTAAGAGAAATTGCCAGTCCATTAGATGTCCCTGCCTTAGAGCCATATCCTGCTAACTCTGATAACTCAATTGTGCATTGATTATCAGCCTCCATCGCAAGTATTGATGCCAGTCGAATCTGTCCATCCTCCCTATCGAATATGTACATTTCTACTGCACCAAGCTCTGATTTTCCGCCTTTTCCGTTGCCATTCTCGCTTATTTTTTCTATCTTCATTTTGGTCACTCCTATTTGTATTTCTCTATTTATGCCCTTATTTTTATTCTTATTATTTTATTATCATGTGGACATTCATCTATGAGTATATATATCCTACGGAGGCACAGCTATATGATTCCGACCACTTTTTAATCAAAAATCAGCGTACAGAGACAACCCCCATTCCTAAAGATGCTAAGACTATCCCCTTCCCCTATTCCCCAACCCTCCCCTTCCCCATTCCCTTAAAAGAGGGAGAAGAGAGGGATTACTAAGAGCCTATCTTAACTCAGGAGGTCAGTGGACAGTAATATTCAGTTTAAACTATTGCCCTTTTTCCTCTGGACTGAGCTTAGTTTCTGCTTGCTTCACTACATTATCAAAGAATTGTTCTGAGACTCCAAATATGATTGCCAACCCCAGCATAGTAGGGGAAGGGTTTGAGAATTGGGCAGCACGGTCGATTTCTGAAGCATGGCAACGAGTAATAGACCAGCCCAAGCAGCTAACGCCCCCACCATCGGACTAAAAAAAAGAGAAAACCAGTACACGCTGAAGTCTGTGTACATCTTCCTACTGATCAGCATACGCTGCAAGCGGCTGAGCAGACCACCCACTGCTCCAGCCAAAAGCACAAGCTCATAACCATTGAGCACTAAGCTGGTTATCAGTAGAAGCCCAATTAGAATCAGCCACACTGCCTTGTTCAGCAGATTAAACTGCACTGTAAGATTACTAATCCGTGCAAAGTAAAGATCGGCCAAGAACTGGTTCAGATATGCCCGATATTGGTCAGATTGGTCAGGTTTTTTCTTTAATTTCGACATTAGCCAGGATACCGGATTTTGGTCAGGTTTATTCTGCGCATCTTTCTGCGCATTTTCTAAAACTGCTCGCCACACATCTTGTTTTTTTCTGGCAATTCTTCGATCTCTCCCGTAGCCCGTTTTATACGGGCACAGAGGTCATCCTGAGATAAGAGCCGCACTACATGCCGGTCAGCTTCGTATACCATAGACAATGCAGCCACTTCGTACGAGCCGCTCCAGAAGAAAAATCCCCAGTTCCAATTGATCAGATTCTCTGCTTTGACGAGCAAATCGTTTGCTTGCGTCAGGATATTCGTACGGAGTTGCGGACAGACCTCTGAAAAATTCTGTTCAACACAAATATTGTTACGCATACTATCAATTTGACTTAGAATCCAGTTGCGCCAAGGGATAGCGATAAAAAGTGTACGTGCAACCAAAAAGAAAAAGAGATATGCTAATATTATAAAAACAATTAACACTTCTTCTCCGAAGATTATTTCAAAGACCAATATTTACCACCCTCCACATTCTTACGGTTGACCTACTTATTAAAGTGAAATCTCTGCCCGCTCCAAAGCTTCCAGCTCGTTCATAATTTATGATCATTGCATCTATATAAGAGGCACCATAACCGTAGAGCTATCAAGTAAGCTTAAAAGTTTATTTTGTGCTTGTTCTGAGCAATAACTCATATTGAGCACACATGGCTTCTGATTAGCTACATCTCAGCTCTACGTTCTTTGCGAACTTGGCGGTGAAATGCACTACAGATTTATAATTGTTTAACTATTAAAGCCCGGCGCCGATATGTTCCCGATGCAGTCATTTTACATTAAAAACCGCAGATGAACGCAAATGAACGTAGATTTTTTTAGAATCTTTTTTGCGCGCCGAAGTGCCCAAAGAAGCCTTAGCTTCGCGTTCTTTGCGAACTTTGCGGTGTAAGGCGCCGCAAATTTATAATTCTTTAAATATTAAAGTCCGGCGCCAATATGTTCCCGGAGCAGCCACTTCACACTAAAAACCACATAGCATAAACAACGAACTTATACGAACTCGTACGAACTCATGAAAATCCATGTTATGAAGTAGAGCGGTAGCGCAGCACAGTGAAACCCGTTTGTGCATCAGGATAATCCCTTCTGTAAGATTCGACTTTATTATCTCTGATCAACACCTCATAACTCTCAAGCAAACTGCCGTAAAACACCCACGGATAAACATCCAGCCAGACCTTATTCGGATTATCGCGCGTCACGTGGAGCGTTCGTCCTTTAATAGTGAATCGATGTTCTGTACCATATTGATCTATCAGGCATACCGGGTACTCGGTTCTCGGTTTTATCGTATAAAAGCCGTCGTCTTTAATGGCGAATTTTTTAATTGATTTTTCTGTTAGGATTAGTGTCCATTTAACTTCTGGGGCAAAATATAAGGCTCACCGCAAAGAACGCAAAGGTCGCAAAGATTATTAATGCTATGCTTTGCGTCCTTTGCGACCTTTGCGGTGTAATGCACCTCAGATTTATCACTCTTTAAATATTAAATCCTCGGCGCCGATATGTTCCCAAAGCAGCCACTTTACATTAAAAACCGCACAGCATGAACAGCGAACTCAGCAAGAACTCTTGTTCAAAAAGAATCAAGTTACCAGCATAAACCTGTATGATCATTATCGAATAACGAACCGCAGATAAACGCAGATGAACGCAGATTTGTTGCTTCGCATCCGCTTTTATCCGAGCTCATCCACGACTAATTACCGAAATCGAGCGCAGCCTCTTCAGCGAAACCAAGGATATCTGTAAAGTAAAAACGTATGAGCCACTGATTAATCTTTATGTGATGGCGCTGGAACATGATTTAGAAAATAAGAAATTTCGAGGAGCAAAAAACTGACGACGCAGAATTATATTTATATGAAATCATTTTAGCCATTCTTGCTTCTTTATGTCGGCTTGTTTTAATATGCGGGATAGCAGGTCCACGCCGATCTCTTTTTTATGAGGGTTAGGTAACGTCAAAACAAATCTCCTTTTATCATATAGGGATGCTTTCCACCAGAGAATGGCCCTTCGAATCCGAATTCCTTTAATCTCTTAACTAGCTGTTTCCATGAGACCGGCATCAATTTTGTCAAGAGATTCCATCACCTTTATCTCTTCAAATTTTACATTGCCAATTGGAGGAATTGGAAGACCTTTTCTTAATCTTAGAATTATCCATCCTTCTATTGTCTCAGCAAGGTTTTTCCGACACTCTTCCAGGGTTTTGCCTGTTGCCCATACTCCTTTAAGTCCTGGAACCTCTCCATAATAAGGCTCATCGTCTTCAATTATCTCATATTTCGCTTTTTCAAGCGCCGCACTTATGTATTCAAGTATCATGCCACATCTCTTAGCATATTTTATCATTTATCAATGCTCTTAATATAACTTTTTATGGTATTACTGCAAATCATTTATAATAATTGTATTTACTTTTAAATATAAATCCCCGGCGCCGATATGTTCCCAGAGCAGCCACTTCACATATTAAAAACCGCAGATGAACGCAGATAAACGCAGATTTTTTAGATTTTTTGCGCGCCGAAGTATCTAAAGTAGCCTCAGCTTCGCGTTCTTTGCGAACTTTGCGGTGTAATGCGCCAAATATTTATAATTCCTTAAATATTAAAGTCTAGCACCGATATAACTGATATAACTGCATCAAATCAAAAACCTCGCAAGATAAAAACCACAGAGTGCACAGAGGACACAGAGAAAAAAACCACAACTCTCTGTGCTCTCCGTGTTCTCTGTGGTTGATTTTCATTTTTTTGCACGCGCGCCGGATATTTATAATTCTTCAAATATTAAAGTCCGGCGCCGATATGTTCCCAAAGCAACCACTTTTCATTAGAAAACAGCGCAACATAAGCAACGAACTTATACGAACTCATGCTTAAGTGAATCCATGCATTGAAGAAGGGAGTGAAGTGCCACAACAAAGAGTTTATCAGTATCAAAGGTGAATAACAAAACATATGGAATATTTGAACAATATAGACTCGAAGATTAATGAAATCTATCTAAAGCATGCTGCGGAGCTAGAAAAAGAACATGAAGGGGATATCGTTGCTATCGATTTTACAAAAGAAACAATAGTTGGCATTTTAAAACAGGAAAATATTCCTGAATGGATTAAAAACCTCAAAAAGGGCAAAAAAAATGTTGCTTTTAGAAAAATAGGTTCCAAAGAAGCTATATATCGTTTCAGGTGAACACTTGAATCCTGAGATCTATTATGATTACGTAGATTCTGACCCGGTGGTGCCAGTAAGAATCATAGCATCTAGTATTTCAAATAAATATCTCGCTTTTCTTGATACAGGGTCGGATGGAATAGCTATTCCCAGAGAACTATGGGAGAAGCTGGAATTATCACAGAATTATCCTGTCAGGATACAGAGCGTCACAGGACTATCATGGTCGTATATTGATACTATTATGATCGAAATCTTTGGTGACAAGCATGAGGTTCCTGCTGTTATGTCGGATGACCCGGAGATCCTGATCGGTATGGAGATACTTAAGAAGTATATTGTTTGCTTTGATGGTATTAAGAAGAGAGTTGCGGTCAGGAAAAGCTAATCAAAAGCCCTGCTTTGCGTTCTTTGTGCGTTTTGCGGTGTAATGTACCATCTATTTATAATTCTTTAAATATTAAAGTCCGGCGCCAATATGTTCCCCAAGCAACCATCTCTCATTAGAGAACAGCGCAGCATAAACAACGAACTAATACGAACTCATACGAACTCACGAAAATCCATGTCATGAAATAGAACGGTAGCGCGGCACAGTGAAACCCGTTTGCACATCAGGATAATCCCTTCTGTAAGATTCGACTTTATTATCTCTGATCAACACCTCATAACTCTCAAGTAAACTGCCGTAAAACACCCATGGATAAACATCCAGCCAGACCTTATTCGGATTATCGCGCGTCACGTGGAGCGTTCGTCCTTTAATAGTGAATCGATTTTCTGTGCCGTATTGATCTACCAGGCATACCGGGTATTCCGTTCTCGGTTTTATCGTGTAAAAGCCGTCGGATTTAAGGGCATGTTTAAAAAAATAAAATATTTTATTTTTCTTTTTTAATGATTCTGACCAGTATCAAGACTATGGCGATTATCAATAACACATAAATTAGTCCTCCAATAGTAGTAGAGCTTACAATTCCTAATAGCCAGAGAATCAAGAGAATTACTATCAATGTTGTTAATAAATCCGTACCGACTCTTCCTAATAGCCAGAGAATTAAGATAATAACTATTAATGTTGTTAATAAACTGCCCATTCTCAATAGCAAGAGAATCAAGAGAATTACTATTAATATCGTTAATGGATCCATTTCTTCTCATCCTCAGTGTGCAATATTTTTTCCTATTCTCTCAGTTTTATAGGATAATATTCCGTATCCTTTGGAATTTATCTAGTTCTTCATCCGAATATTCTTCTGCCATCTCTCCATCCCATATATACAAGGCCATTTTAGTATAAAAACATGTCAGTGCCACTCTTCTGAATGCTTTTATCCCGATGGAAAGTTTAACAAGAACTCCACCTCGTAATTTTTTATAATTCTCAAAGAAGTCTTTGCTTTGCACTCTTCGCATGCTTTGCGGTAATGCGCCAAATATTTATTATTCTTAAAATATTAAATCCCCGGCGCCGATATGCTCCCGAAGCATCCGAGCTGAATCAAAACCCGCGCAAGATAAAAACCACAGAGTTCACAGAGGACACAGAGAAAAAACCACATCTCTGTGCTCTCTGTGTTCTCTGTGGTTGATTCTCTTTGTTTGCAAGCGCGCCAGATATTTATTACAATTTAAATATTAAATTCCGGCGCCGATATGTGCCCCAAGTAACCATTTCTCATTAGAAAACAGCGCAGCATAAGCAACGAACTAATACGAACTCGTACGAACCCACAAAAATCCATGTCATGAAGTAGAACGGCAGCGCAGCACAGTGAAACCCCGCTTGCGCCTCAGGATAATCCCTTCTGTAAGATTCGACTTTATTATCTCTAATCACCACCTCATAACTCTCAAGCAAACTGCCGTAAAACACCCATGGATAGACATCCAGCCAGACTTTGTTCGGGTTATCGCGCGTAACGTGCAGTATTCGTCCTTTAAACTTCAGACTGTTGATTTTTCTGGCTTATAGATGTTTATGGACTTTACTTTCTCGAAATCGGAGTCGTTGGTCGCTATATTGACTATCCCATATTGTTTCATTGTGGAAAGATGTATTGCATCAGTAGTCAGTAAACCGTATTGCAACCCGAGGTCGGTTGATCTCTCAACTGTTCCCCCGTTGACTGTTAATATTTCCAGACCGCCATAAGTGAGTTCTGTCAGATAATCGCTGTATTCTTTTACCGGCTTATAGACTTTTGAAGAAAAGCCAGAACTTTTCATTTCCTTTTTCAGATTTGGCAGAGTGAATTTTTCAATGTGCTGTGATGCCTCAGCTATCAGTATCTTAAATAAAACTTCATCCATGACATGAGGAGTGATCACTCCCTTTAGTTTATTCGTCTCGACCTGCCTTAAGAAATCAGAGCAGGATTCTGCATAACCCGGGTCATCCAGCGCATTGTAGATGAAGATATTCGCATCAATAAATATGCGTTCATCTGCGGCGAATTTGGAGAGAAGCAACTATACACCTTTAGATGTATGATATAATTCATCCAGTTTTTCGGCTGTAAGAGGCGTCTTTTTTACGATTCCCCGAACGCGGTCGGTCATAGACCTGGATTTAATAATAATGGTATGGTCTTTAGCAAATACATCTATGTCGGATTCTAATCCGGCACTTTCTAACAGGCTGCGAGATATTGTCAAACCCTTTTTGGTCAACTCATAGCCTTTAACAGCTTCCATTTCAAATCACATGGATATAATAAACATGAGAGGGTATAATTCTTATGGTGATAGCTGTCTGATAACGTGCGTTAAAATATTATAAACATTAAAATATAATTCTTGGCGCCGATATATTCCCGATACAGCCATTTTACATTAAAAACCGCAGATAAACGCAGATTTTTTGCGCGCCGAAGTACCCAAAGAAGCCTCTGCTTTGCATTCTTTGCGAACTTTACTGTGTAAGGCGCGGCAAATTAATCACATTCTAAATATTAATTGCCCAGCGCCGATATACCCAAGGCAACCGCCATGCTTTGAAAACCGTGCAAGATAAAAACCACAGAGTGCACAGAGGACACAGAGAAAAAAAACACAACTCTCTGTGTTCTCCGTGTCCTCTGTAGTTGATTTTCATTTTTTGCACGCGCGCCGGATATTTATAATTATTTAAATATTAAAGTCTGGCGCCGATATGTTCCCGAAGCAGTCACTTCACACTAAAAACCGCATAGCGTAAACAACGAACTCATACGAACTCGTACGAACTAATAAGCGTGTATTTAGTACAGGATAAGAACAGAGCAATAAAGTATATATCTAAAGGGATGTATAAGAGAAAATGTAGTGATAAAATGGAGCAGTTTGAGGATGTCCGCAAAAAGGCACTGCAACTATTCCAGCATGGAAAATACCTGATAGCAGACCACACACTTGAGAGAATGATTGAGAGGGATATATTTTATGAAGATATAGAATCTGTGCTGAGCTGCGGCTCATTTTATAGCCAGGAACTTGATAAATGGGGAGATATCCGGTATGGTATGCAGGGAGCGGACAGCGATAACAAAAGAATCCGTATTACATTCATAGTTAAAGATGAGTTGATTGTTGTAACAGTAATTCGAGAACAGGAGTGATAAAAAATATGAGCGAAACGAAAATTAAATGTGTTGTCTGCGGAACACAGACAGAAGAGGCAAAGGATATCACCCTCACTTCGATGGTCCAGGGGAGGGAAATAGTAATAACAAGGCTTACAGGCACACGCTGCCCAAACTGTGGAGAACAGTATGTAGATGCGGAATCAAGCGAAAAAGCATTGGAGATTGCTGGTAAATTCCGGAAACCTACCATAGTGTTTAAACGGAAGATAACAGTGAGCGGAGGAAGAAGGGTGCTCGGCATTCCTGAGGAAATCGACAGGGCGCTGGGTAAAAAAGAGAATGCTGATATCTGGCTTGAAGGCGATAAGATAGTGGCTGAGGTTTATTAAAATCGCTGTGCTTATCGCTAATCTCTCCTTTTTTCTCTCTTCTCTCTTTTATGTCCTTCCTAGAAGGATTCTCTCTTTTAATCGTACGAACTCATGGAAATCAATGTCATGAAGTAGAACGGCAGCACAGCACCATGAAACCCGTTTGCGCATCAGGATAATCCCTTCTGTACGACTCGACTTTATTATCTCTAATTAACACCTCATAACTCTCAAGCAAACTGCCGTTAAATATCCCCGGATAAACATCCAGCCAAACTTTGTTGGGGTTATCGTGAGTGACGTGGAGCGTTCGTCCTTTGACGGAATATCTGCATTCATAGCCGTCTGGATACGACCAGCATACAGGGTATTCTGTTCGCGATTTTATTTTGTAGAAGCCGTCGTCTTTGAGTGCGAATTTTGATGGATTTTTCGTTAGAGTTAGTGTCTATTCAACTTCTGGGGTAAAATATAAGGCTCACCGCAAAGAGCGCAAAGGCCGCAAAGAAAATTGCTGCTATGCTTTGTGTTTTTTATAGTTGTATTAAAAACCTGCCTCAGCGACTTAGAACACGGATGACACGGATCGGACGGATTTACACGGATACGAAATCCGTGCGTATCCGTGTCATCCGTGTTATCCGTGTTCCATTTCACATTAAATCGGCTGTCAGTAATAATTCTCCGGCGCCGATATACCCAGGGCAACCGCCACGCTTTGAAAAACGTGTAAGATAAAAACCACAGAGTGCACAGAGGACACAGAGGAAAAAACCACGAATCTCTGTGAACTCTGTGTCCTCTGTAGTTGATTTTCCATCTTTGCACGCGCGCTGGAGATTTATTAAAATTTAACTATTAAAATCCGGCGCCCGATATGTTCCCGGAGCAACCACTCCGCATTAAAAAGCCGTGCACATAAGCAACGAACCCAGTACGAACTCCTGCTGAAAGGAATCCACATTACCCTCGAAAGCGTTAAGATCAAATAATTTTATTTAAGTCAGTAAATGAAGGATGAAAGTAGATTGACATGGAAGGACGTTGTAAGGGAAGCCCTCTCAAAGATTGGAAATTCTGGACATCTGGATGAGATTTACTCAAAAATAGAGGGTCATCCGAAAACTGAAACAAATCCGACATGGAAGTTTACTGTTAGACGAACCCTGCAACAATACAGCATTTTCTATCAGGAAGAGAAAGGGAGCGGGATATGGTATCTCAGGGAAGAAAAGCCCCTTGAAGAGTTCGACCCTAAAAAGAATCCGAATCCGGGGCATGAAGATGTACAGGGGATGCTGCTTGAACTCGGAAAAATATACGGTTATGAAACATCAGCGGCGGTTAATGATGCCAAAAAGATATTTATGAAGAAACCTCTTGAAGAAATTGCCACTATAAGGGAATTTCCCGAGCTTTTTTCTTATCCTAAAATCGTGGATGTAGTGAGCCGTATAGATGTGCTGTGGTTTGGTGGCGACACTGATATGTTGATTCCTGAGTTTGCTTTTGAAGTGGAGCATACCACGGATGTGACAAAAGGGCTTGGGAGGCTTCTTGACCTTTATAAATCTGGACAAAGAACGAGATTATTTATAATCATACCTGAAGATAAAAGGAATAAGTATGATAAAGAAATTGGGCGCGCTCTCTTTAGGGATATCAGAGAAATCTGCAAAGTAAGAACATATGAGCCACTAATAAATCTCTACAATCTGGCGCTAGAGCATGATATACAGAAGACTAAATTCTTTGATAGTAACGTTTAGTTAAAGTAGATTCAACTTTTTAACCATTTTTACGCTACTAATTCTGCGAATAGCGGTAACTGTATATAATCAACATGTTTTGCTTTTTCAACAATCCATTTGTCCCTATTCTTCGGTGGAGTAATTTCTGAAGGTTCCCATAAATCTGGTAGATATTTTCTTGCGTCTTCAATTGACATTGCCTTTAATTCTCGAAATCTCTCTCGAGAAAAGTTTTTCTTATTTTCTAAGAGTTTACTATGATACTTCAAACCTTGTCTGACAATAATATTCTGCCTTCTTACGTTTTTCCTGAATTGTTTCACTTCTGCATCAGTCCAGTTTGGATTAATATGATAATCCAATCCATCATTTTGATCTTTTAATGGTTTATAATGGTCATGTAATTGAGTCAACGGCCTATTCCTACAATCAGAAATTTGAACCTTCCATTTGTAGCACTCCATTCGTTTCTTTTCCATTTCTTCAAAGTCTAGATCCCAGTTATAAATCATGAAAATATAGATGTCTTTTCGATTAAATCCAGCATCTTGTAATATTTGTATTTGTTTTTCGACTTCATCATGCTTCTCATATCCCCAGTCCCAAGCTATCCGTGGCTCCCTAAACCCTGCTTTTTTAAGCATTGTTGCTAACTCTGGATTTTTAAGTAGTAGTTTTCCATCAAAACCACTCTGAGATTCGCACCATCCTATTTTTTTCTGCCTCTTCAGTTCGATCAATTCTTCCAGAAGCTCTTCAATATAGGGATTGTATAATAAATTATTATCATAAAAAACAAGATTTCTTAGGCCCAATTCCAATCCTGGCTCGATAATATTTTTTATGCTTCTCTTTGGTTCAAACTCTGGCTCTATTATCCATGTACCACAAAAGGCGCAGTTCCTAAAGCATCCTCTTGATGAGTGAACTATCTGATAATCAATATTATTTTCACCATTCATTACAAGTTTGTAATCAGGTGGAAACTTCTCTGCTTCTTTTTCAACTCCTCTAAAAGAAGCAACTTCGTATTTCTGGCACTTTGCTTTGAAATCGGGGTCATCAAATCTTAAACTTGCATAAATTCCACCAATTCTTATCTCCGTGCGTTTTGAATCTGGAAATAGTGCACGATAAAACTCGACACAATCCCAAACCTGCTCAGACCAATAGGTAAAAAGGCTTGTTATTTCTACAGTTGAAGGAACCTCGAGTTTTCTTGGTTTCGCCTTCCCGCGAACCAATTCTACATCATAATTTTTGTTTCCATAATAAGCTGCAAGTTTCAAAAGACCAATTGGAAGGAAGTTTTTATGATTTTTGCTTTTTGTTTTTGTAGGGAATTTTGGCTCAACTAGAAGTATTTTTTTCACCATACTCACCCAAATTTAATTCCTTATACGCATCAATTATATCTTTTTCAAATTGTTTTTCGAATGACCCAAATTGAGTGGATTTCATTTTATCGTATAATAGTTTTATGCCGGCATGAGCATACTCTTCCGCTATCTTAAATACATCTTCCTTATTAGATAATACTTCTACAGAATTAAAATCGTTGATTGCAATTGCATTTATTAACACTTCGTCTTCTAATCGCATATCCTTAATTAAAAAGAAACCATCTGTAGTTTCTAAACGACGCTTAACCTTATTCTTAAATCCAATAGCCATTGCAAAAAGAAACTGTTCTTTTCTAGATTTACCTTTAAATAGCTCAATTTTATCATACAAATTATCTCTTTCACCCTTTTCAACGTTTATTCGGTCTGGTATATTGGACATTTATAATACCTCTACTCGAGTTTCTTTTTCATCTGATGATAGTTTTAAAGCGAATCTATTGCTGGCTCTTACATCTAATAATTCCTTGATATCTTTAGAGTATTCTGCTGGAGTGAATAACAATATTGTCTGTTTATTGCTACTAACTTCTGAAAATATTTTGCCAAAATTCACTCTATGCTCGTCAGATATTCTAGCCACTGGTGTATCTATTAAGATTGGTGAATCAAAGCCAGAGACTTCATGTAATGCAAGTGTAAAAGATAATGCCAAAAGTTCTCTTTCACCAGCACTTACTGAACCCAAACATTCGTATCCAAGTGAATGGATAAGATTGATGCTATAATCTTCTTCAATCTTAACATCTTTGAAAGTTGCTTTTTTCCATAAAAGTCCAAAAAAGATATCTTTAGTTCTATCTTCTATTTTCTTCCTTGTTTCACTCATTATGATTTCTTTTGTTTTTTTGACAACATTCAGCGCTTTAGTGCAGAAATCTATTTGATTTTTTAATTTTTTAACCTTTTTTTCTTTTTTAAGCTCATCATCCAATTGCCCCTTCAAATTTTCGATGTTTTTAAGAATATCCTTTCTCTTTCCATCAATTCCACCTAATTTTTGCAGATTCTGAGTAAAAGAATCTTCAAATTTCTTGCGTTCTTTATGCCAATCTTTTATTTTTTCGGAATTATATCCGCTAGTTTCTGCATCTATTTTAATAAGTTCTTGCTCATAATCAGCTAGATCATCCTCATAACCTTTGACTTCTTTTGTTATTTTTTGCATAATATTATTAAAATTCATAACTTTATCTTCAAAATTATGCAATGGACCCTCCATATACTCAAGTTGCTTTGCCACCTCAGAAGATAATTTGATCTCTTTTAACAAATCTTCTACTCTTTTTTTCACATCAGCATCAAATGGTCTACCACAAATAAGGCAAGATTTTTCTTTGACCATATTTTCTAATAAGCTTTTATCTTGAGTAGGCGGTAATTCTCCCTTTTTTCTTTTTTCTTCAATGATTTTTATAGACTGTTTAATAGGAGAATAAAGCATTACAACCTTGCCATATTCAAATAAAAGATTCTCTTTTTCTTTTAATTTTTCATCAAGAAGTTCTTTTTTTTGCTGTTTTAATGTTTTAATTTCGTCTCTTCTTACCTCAACAGCTTCGATATCAGGTATTCCTCTTAATTTTTCATCATAGTCTTTTATTTTATCTTTTGCTAAAGCGATTTGCTTATTACATTCTTTTATTTGCTCATCAAATTCTTTAAGTTGTTTTTCATTAGTTTCTAGTTGACTTCTTGTGTCTTCAATTTCTGGATTTTCTTTACCCGCTTCCCTTCTTAAATCTTTCAAGGTATCAGAGAGTCTACTCTCTACTCTATTTTCCAATAAATCAATTTGAGATATTTCAAATATTGCATGCCGGATATTTTGACCAGTAGCTTCTTTAAAATAATTATCTAATCTTTCGCCATCAAAAAAGAAAAATTCCCTTATCCTCTTGGGAACGAAACGCTCTACTTGAGATTCAGATTCTTCATCTTTGAATATCTCCGTATTTCCTTTATTATCTGTAACTTTTACTTCAAATTCAGAACTTATACGCGTTGGGAGGTTTTTTCCACTTTCGTATATATTGTATATCGTTTTTCTAGTGAATATTACAAATTTATTGTTTAAAGTTTTTCCCCACACTTCAACCATAATCTCTTTATCTTCACCATAATCTCCTTCCTCCATTGATTTAAGATTCAAAAGCGGTAATTGTCGGGAGTCCTTTGATAGATTAGGTTCGTCACCATATAAGCACCAGTTAATAGCACTTAATATGTTTGTTTTTCCAGTACCATTTTTGCCAATAATAACATGTAGATCAAAATTAGATTTCTCTTTGAATGAAATTTCAGCATCTTTAAATTGACGATAATTTTTCAATATAATTTTATCAATTTTCATAGCAACACTTCATTATACAGATACTGCTCTATCTTTTTCCTGTAATTTTCTCTCCAGCGCCATTGCCCTCCTGGATGTTCAGCCTCTTCATATAACAAGTCTATTAAAAATTTGCTTATTTTTTCATCTTTTTCGCTGTTTTCTATGATCCCTTTCAAAATTGGCTCGTTAATTTTACCATCACCCATTTTATCATTTCCTTAATCTATTTTTTATTTTATATATTAATGTTAAAGCCTCAGAATTATTAATAGCGATTCTAGCGATTTCTTCACATCTTGACAACTCTTTTTCAAAAATTCTCAGTTCAATATCTATAAATTCTGAAGGAAGTTTATCAAAAGATGGCACCACCACGATATCATATATATTAGCTTCATTTTTATTAGGATATCTTCGAATAATCCTTCCAATCCGCTGGATATATTCTCTAGGATTGCCACTACTTGCCATCAAAATTGCTATTCTTGCTGGTGGAACATCTACACCTTCATCCAAACATTTCATTGCAACTAAAACCTGATACTTATTTTCTGCAAACTTCTGCAAAAGAAAGTCTCTCTTCGAGAGATTGTTATATTTTTTATCTGGAGTAGTCCCCTCTTCCATTGTAAAACGATGAGCAACAATACCCCTCTTATTAATTATCTCCATCACTCTATTGATTTGTTGAGGGCTACAATAGATGATTGTCCATTTAATAGAAGAACCAAGTCCATCAAGTATTTCTTCAGATATTTTGTATTTCTCTACAGCATTTTTTAAAATATTTGCCCGTTTAAATAATATGCTCTCCAAAAATCTTTGTTTTTCTTTATTACTTTTTGCTTTATTAAAATTCCTTGCAATCGCTTTAGTTTTATCTATGTAATCCTCTAATTCATCCACAGTTAGGGATACAAATCGCGGCAAATATCGATAAGGAGTAAGGTACGTTTGGCCAGTCATTGGATTTACTCTATATACAGCATCTTCTAAAGAAAATTCATAAACAACATCGCCAAAATAATTGTATATTGCATCTGTACCTTCAAAATCTAACCATCTTTTCGGTGTTGCACTAAGTCCCAATCTTAATTCATATTCATTTATTAATCCCATTCTACTTTTTTCTGCACCCAAGCCATGAACTTCATCTCCAATTAAGAAAAAAGACATATTATTCTTGTTAGATTTTATTATATTTATAAAATCATCAGATGAAAGCGTTTGATGGGTAGTAAAAATAATGAGTTTATCTTTATATCCTAAATAAATATCTGTTAGAGAATCTACTAATTGTTTTTTCCACGACGAATTTGAACTATCAGCAGTGATTTGGTCAAAATTAAATCCGAATTTTTCAGATTCCCTCCTCCATTGTTGGACTAAATGCTGATATGGACACGAAATAATTACAACAAGATTCTTGTAAGTTTCACTTACTTTTTCTAAACAACCCAAAGCTGTAAATGTTTTTCCAGTTCCCGTAGCCATCTCAAAAATCCCTTTTTTATTATTATTTTGCCAATTTGCGATGGCTTGATTTTGATAATCCAGTAATTTGATTTTTTTTTTGTTACTTCCTTCCTTTATTTGCCATTTTTCTAAATTTAATTCTGTTATATCTTTCGGAGCTATTTCAATTAATTTTTCTTTGACCGCTTCTGGAATATTCATGATCTTGACATTTTTTCCAGAACCGTTCCAATATTTTTCAAATTTACGACAATCACTTTGGAGATATTCTTTTTCGCCCTCTTCCCAGCTTCTAAATACTTTAAATTCTTCAATATTATGAATCCATGCAGCTGCGGTTTCGTTTATCGAGCCACTAAAGGAAATTGAATTGCCATCTTTATCTTGAAGGATACCTACTTTCTGGTGAAAGATACCTTTTCTTTCTATTGTGTCTACATCTAATGGTATACCTGTATCATCAGTTACAATTGCCACTTTGATTTCAAGGGTTTTATTAGCCACCATCCAGCCTAACGCGCTAACATGGTCATTTACGAATTCATTATTTCTTGTGTATAAATCCTGCATACATATTTTCTCGATTAATTTTTCTGGTTCTTCTAAACCCTGCTGAATCGCTTCAACATCATTTTTCTGTAATTTTGCTCCAACAATTAATTTCATTTTGCCATTATTTTTAATAAAATTCGACATACCTCTTGCAGCGACGGCTAGCGTGCTTGAAGAAAAAAATCCAGCTAAACGACAATATGAAACCGCTTGTGAAAGAACTGGAATGTAAAATGAATTCAAAATATCATCGTCAGAATCATATGAAGGGTTGAGGTTCGATTGTGGAAAAATCATATATTTTAATAATTTTTATATATACTATTATCTAAACTTTTGTGGACTATGCATGTTATTAATTAATATTCTAAACTACAATATTTTGTTTTTAACTCTCCATTAGACTCAAAAAATTGATTAATATCTATAAAATTTCTATTAAAAAATTCGATAATTCGTTGAGGGTATTTCTCAGCTAAATAATCAACTGGATGAGGGAGCGAAAAACCATCTACACTTCCTATGTACTCACATTCAAAAACGAACTTAACCATATACGTGCCATTTTTTCTACCATCATAATGGTCACCAATGTATGAAAATCTTTCATTGCATATAATATCAAAATTTTCTCTTGTTCCCATACTCACTATCATTTTTGGTATTGAAATGAGCAGAAATTCAATATATTCTAATTGTTCATAAATTCTATTGTTTATATCAATAAAGGGATATTTTTCAAAAAAAATCCTTTTAAATTCCTCCATGTTCGGTTTTGCCAAATTATTTTTTAAGATATCATCAAGTCTATTTTTCCCATCCTCTGTGTCGGCACTTCTAAGTGCTGGCAAGGTTAAAAATAATGTAAAAGATTTTGATTTTAGTTTTTGAATATTAAATGTTCTCTTTATGGCATTTGTGATTTTATTTCTATCACTAGAAAAGAGGGGTGAAGTGAAGTCTAAGTTTATTACATCAAACGGGAACCATCGTTGAGCCCTAATTGGCAATTCTTCACCACATGCACCAACGATATCTTCATATGTCCCCTGACAATATCTTGCTCCAGGCAATTTTTGTTGGATTAAAGCAAATTTATGAGGATCCTTTTCGCAAAAACCCACACTTCCATACGTGGTAATTCCTTCTATTTCTTTAGTCTCAAGCAATTCAAGGTCATTTAAAATTTTTACATCGTAACAACCTAATGCTGGAAAAGTTAAATACTTGATAAAATCTAAATCGTCCTTTTCTTTTCTTTTAATGGCATATTTCGCCCATATTTCATGGCGAATATATCTCTTTTGTGGAGTATTGAAAATTTCATCGTCACTCCTTTCTTGACGGGTCATCGTCTCCACTCTTTAAGACTTTCAAGAAATAGCTTCTCCAATTTTTCTGAATTACCTTGGGAGTTTTTTTGAGCAATTTTGAATAAAATGAGTATTTCCTTTAATGCTTCACGATCATTCCTTGCAAGTTTTTTAAAAATTTCATGACGATCGTTTATAATAATGGTTTTCAGTTTATCATCAATATGAACTGGTTCTGAAAATTCAATTTGTTGGGAGCTAATATTTTGATTCGATTTTGGTTCCATTTTACTGAGCTGGACAATCTCCACATCCGGAATGATATTTTGATTCGATTTTGGTTCTATTTTACTAGGTTGGACAATCTCCACATCAGAATCGTTTTTTGTATCTACAATATGTTTAGGTTGAGGATTATAATTTGCAAAAATTTTGGAGATATTTTTCTTCCGTACTCCTTCTTGAAAAGAACGTGCCTCATTTTTTCTTTCTGTGTATCTTGTTCGACTTCTTTTTACAATTATATCATGTAAATAATCATGTATGTATTTTTTTAAATAAATATAATGAGGATGATTTATTGCAAATGAATTACGGTTAATATTTAATGCATCTTCTAAACCTTCGTCAACATAGATTTCACCAAAAGTCCAAGTCATAAACATTTTTTCAGCCCATGGATAATCTAAAAAGTTTCTATCAGCTTTTCCTATGGCAACATTGCGTATCCTTAGTAGTAAACCTTGGAAATCTACGGGTTTTATTCTCCTTTTTTGATTATAGAAATATCCTCTAAATTTTAATAATTTTTCATTAATGACGACTTCATGTTTCATAAAATAAACATTATAATCAGTACCTTCATTGACGATATCCTTATCATTTGGGAGAATGATTGGTTTTTTTAAAGTTATTCCATCAATTTCAACCGTAAAATCATATCTAACAATATCATTAATTATACTTTCTAAAATTGGATCTTTTTCATTAATATATAAAGGACCTTTCTGTAAATATTGAACAGGTACAGTATTTGCTATATCAAAAATAAATTGCCAATATGTACCGATTTTTTTTTCAACTTCATCAACATTTTTTTCTATAATTAGATTTATAATCTGCTCAAATGAAATATCCTCTAATTTTATCCTTTCAAATTTTTTTCTTTCTTTTTCATCCATCTCTTGAAGTTTTTCTTCAATTTCCTTGTCATTAAGAATATCAACAAATTCAGGGCTTAATTCAGATAAAATGATAATTGTGTAATGTTCGGCGGGGTCTTCTTCTAGAATTATAAAATCAAATTCACTGACTTCATAAATATCTTTGGGCTCTTCATAGGGGTTATGGTTTTTATATTGGCTAAAATCAATCTCTGCTTTAAATTTCTTTGGATCTCCTTTTTTCGATGAAATAACCGTCATTTTGTTGCATAATTGTGATGCACTAATGAAGCCAATTCCAAACCTACCTACTAAAGGCCTTTTAATTATTTTTGTGAAATCCCCCTCTCTCCTTTTTTCAGAGTGGCTAATCCATGCAAACTTTGTATCAAAATCATCACAATTCATTCCAATCCCATTATCAATAATTGTAAAAGAGTCAAGATCAGGTTTTGCCCTAATTGTAACTTTCGTTGCATCAGCATCGTAGGAATTTATTATTAATTCTTTAATAGCGTTCGCCGGATTACTATAAATTCCTGAACTCAAATCTTTTAAAATCTTACTGTTAACCCTCATATGGCCCTTTTGTGGCTGATTCATTAATTCAGGGTCGAGTTCTCTTTTCATTTTTTCTGGTACAGAATTAATTTTGCTTAGATCTAAACCTTTCGGTGAACTTTCGTGATATTCCATTAGTTACAACTTATTTCCAATTTGCTTCCAACTTAATTATATTCACAAAATTAGATCATATTAATTTATATATTACTAATCAGATCAATATCGATCCTTGCGCGAAATCACAAGGACCGACTACAAACAATTCCTCCAGTCCCACCCGGAAGTGGAAATCGGAGAAACCAAAATAAAACTCCACCCCAAGTGGAACATTTCGCAATTCGCCCCCTCCACCTTCACCCCCGAAACCACTACTGTCTGGAGCTTCCCCGACCGAGGCGACTGGGCTACGCACGTAGGAAACTACAGGGGCAACTGGTCGCCATACATCCCGCGAAACCTCATTCTTCGTTATACTGCGCCGGGCGAGATTGTGCTTGACCAGATGGCGGGCTCGGGCACTACTGCTGTGGAGTGCAAGCTTCTGGGACGGCGCGCAGTGGCTGTGGATATCAATCCAGATGCTGTCATGGTGGCGCGGAACAGGCTGGATTTTGCTTATACGCCTCTGGATGCCGATTATAAAGTACCGGAAATCAGGACATACGCGGGGGATGCGCGGTCGCTTGACCTGATCGGGAGCGAGTCCATCGACCTCATAGCCACGCATCCTCCGTATGCCAGTATAATCCCTTATTCCCATGACCGAGAGGGCGACCTGTCAAGCGTGCATAACATAGCTGAGTTCGCCGCGGAGATGGGCAGGGTCGCGCAGGAGTGCATGCGCGTGCTCAAGCCCGGAAAGCACTGCGCCGTCCTGATTGGGGATACGCGGCGGAACAAGCATTTCGTGCCCATAACGCCGAGGGTGCTGATGGGCTTTCTTGAGGCGGGGTTCATTCTGAGGGAGGATATCATCAAGCTTCAGTGGAAGATGAAGAGCACGAGGGAGAAGTGGTTCGGGAAGAAGTATGACTTTTATCTTATCGGGCATGAGCATCTGTATGTTTTTAGGAAGCCGGAGGCGGGGGAGAGGCTGACGAGGTTCAGGGAGAGCATGAAGTGGTGGTAGGTATCATGAGTCGGTCACTTTTAAATATTTAGAGTACATGATATTCAGCGAAGGTTATCATGGTTGCAACTAATGAAGATATTTACAGAGAACTTAAACTTCTAAGATCTGAAATAAAAGATTTAAAAAACCTGCTGGTTCCTGAGGTTGAGCCTGAGGAAGATGAGCTTGAAGCCATCAGGGAAGGTGAAAAAGAATACAAAACAGGTAAATATGTCGATTGGAAAGCATTAAAAGCGAGAAAAAGCTCCAATGTATAGAATAGTTTTGACAAAAAGAGCCGAGAAAAGCTTTACCGCTCTTCCTGAAGACATTCAAAGCAGATGTGGGGATATACTTGACGAACTTCAATATTCTTTTGCACCCATCAGATTGGACATTATAAAACTCAAAGGTCATACAGATACTTACAGAATTCGCCTGGGAGATTGGCGAATTATCTATAATGTTGATAAAAAGAACAAACTTATTATTGTCTACGATATTCTGCCGAGAAAAACCGCTTATAGAGGCTTAAAGCGATGATCGAATAGATATGGTTTCAGTAGAATTTGATTCGGAAGTTAATGCGATGTATATCCGCTTAAAAAAAGGAAAAGTGGATAGATCTGAGCCTTTAGCAGATAATGTCATTGTCGATGTAGATAAAAAGGGAGAGGCAATAGGTATAGAAATTTTACTTCCAAAACACGATATAAGAGTGTCGGAATTCGTTTCTAAAGCTTTGAAGGTTGAAGCATAAAAAACCTTGTTACAGGTAGAATCTCTCGCAATTCGCCCCCTCCACCTTCACCCCCGAAACCACCACTGTCTGGAGCTTCCCCGACCGCGGCGACTGGGCTACGCACGTAAACCGACACCCCGCTTTACTTGGTACACACGTATGGCACGCTTGCCATACGTCAAGGGTTGCGCCCCTTGAGGACGCGTCCACGTATGCCAGCGCACCTGGCATACGTGTGCACGGCGTCAACTGACGTGACGGTTGTGCGACGTCAACTGGTGCAACGGTTGCCGGAAACTACAGGGGCAACTGGTCGCCGTACATCCCGCGAAACCTCATTCTTCGTTATACCGCGCCGGGCGAGATTGTGCCTGACCAGATGGCCGGCTCCGGTACTACTGTTGTGGAGTGCAAGCTTCTGGGACGGCGAGCCGTGGCTGTGGATATCAATCCTGATGCTGTCATGATCGCGCGGAACAGGCTGGATTTTGCTTATACGCCCCTGGATGCTGACTATCAGGCGCAGAAGATTAAAAACCACAGAGAACACAGAGACGTGTTATTTCCTCTCTGTGTCCTCTGTGTTCTCTGTGGTTAATTTTTGGCTGAACTAGAGTAACTAATTGTGAATTCTAGTCATTATATCAAATTAAAATATCCGGCAGCCATCTAAGTATTCCATGGATTGGTCTGGTTAAACACCGCAAAGGGCGCAAAGAACGCAAAGTATAGCAGCAATAATCTTTGCGCTCTTTGCGTTCTTTGCGGTGAGTTCACTATATTTCACTACATGCTGCTACAGATAATGAAACTCAAACTATTTTCAGGAAGCCGAAGGCAGGGGAGAAGGTGACGAGGTTCAGGGAGAGCATGAGGTGGTGGTAGGGGTTGCCTTTCCATCTCCTCACCAGCTTCATACTCGCATCTCGTAAACTTTAAATAACAGTTGTAATCTAAATATAACATATGTTAACTGAAGATAACAAAATGCATATCCTTAAACTTTTCTTTGAGGGGCCTAATGAGCGACTTCATTTAAGAGAAATCGCTCGTAGAGTGGGGCTTTCAGCGACAGGTGCAATGAAAATTTTGAGGGCACTTGAGAAAGAAGGGTTAGTAGAAAAAGAGCGCACCAAGGTTACGGTTGTTTACAACGGGAACTATGAAAATCAAAAGTTCATGGCTCTGAAAAGGTCTTTTAATCTATATTCTCTCTATTCCTGCGGGCTTGTTTCGGCACTTGTGGATTTTTACAAGATCCCCGAGGTCGTGGTCCTTTTTGGAAGTTATGCAAAGGGGGAAGATACAAGGGAAAGCGATATAGATATTGCCATCATGACCGGTATAAAAGAATATCCACAGCTTGATATTTATGAAGCTGATCTAAAAAGGAAAATAAGCTTGCATCTCATTGAAAATACAAAAAATGAAGAAAAGGGATTTATCAACAGCCTTGCAAATGGTATTGTGCTTTACGGGTACCTGGAAGTGGTATAGTTGAAACCTTTGAAGTTTTATATCGAATCTGGACTTGTAAGGCAGGGCTCAAAAGACCCTGGTGAATCAAAAGCCATGATTGTTCGAGCATCCAAAAGGCTTGAATACGTAAAATCCCAATCAATTACTGAAGATAATGCCTCTTTTTTATTCGAAGATATTTATGAGATTATGAGGGAATGCGTTCATGGGCTCATGGCAGCAAATGGATACAAACCGTATTCTCATGAAGCGACAGTAGCTTTTCTCGATGAATGTTACAAACCATATTTTGGAGAGAAATTAATTGAAGCTTTCAACAGATACAGGATAATCCGGAATAATATCATGTATAGGGCAAATTTTGTAAGTAAAGAAGAAGCCACAAAAGCACTGGATGTGGCTGAAAATTTTGTAAGGAAAACAGTAGATTTACTGTAGATAAGTTATTCGAACCCTTGCTGCACCTCTTTTGCAGAGGATATACGGATATCAAGAAGCCGATAAGCGGCAATAAACGCGGATGCAGAGCAACAAATCTGCGTTCATCTGCGTTTATCTGCGGTTCGTTATTTTGATATAAGGCGCCGCCCCTCACAGGCAGGATGATTGCTTGGTATCATCGGTTCATTTTACCGTGCAGTTCACGGAACATCTCTTCAATAGAGGTTACTTCCTTAACCCGCCCATATTTTATGTCAAGATCGCTTCTTCGCAACGCTTCCATCGTTTTTGGATTATTGAGAATTTCAATTGAATCTATAAGAGCCTCTAAAGTGATCGATTCTGTCATAACCTTAGATTGGATGATATCCTTATAATGCTTGCTCAAAAGAACAGGTATGTTTGCAAAAATTCTTCTCTCTTCGTCCCAGTAAGGTTTGGAGCTTCCCCGACCGCGGCGACCGGGCTGTGCACATCGTGAACAATTCCATCGTCTTTTAAGAGTTCGTCCAAGTTCATGTGAATTCGTTGCTAATTTTTCTCCTCACCCGGCGCCGCCGCAATATCAAGCTTCACCTGCTCTCCCTTCCCGTTCTCCCCATTCCCATTCTCTTCCTTCGCCATCGTCGCCACGCCGACCACGCGGTCGCCTCCCTCGACGTTCATTATCTTAACGCCCTGCGTGTTCCTGCCCTGGACGCGGATGCCCTTCACAGGCACGCGGATAATGATTCCTTTCGAGGTCGTGACCATGATCTCATCGTCCTCGTGGACTGTCCTAATATCCACAACGTTCCCGTTCCTGATGCTTACATCTATGGTAATCACGCCCTGCCCGCCGCGGTTCATGGTGCGGTACTCCTCGAATCCTGTGCGCTTCCCGTAGCCGTTCTCTGTAACAGTGAGAAGCGTAGAGCCTTCCTCTACAACAGCCGTGCTGACAACTTCATCCTCGCCGACGAGCTTCACGCCCCTGACGCCGTATGCACCGCGCCCCATATCGCGGACGTCATTCTCGTTAAAACGAATTGCTTTTCCGTGCTTTGTGCCTATCACGACATCCTTTGTGCCGTCTGTAAGCTTCACAGATACAAGCTTGTCACCATCATCAAGAGAGATGGCGATTATCCCGCTTTTCCTGGGATTTGAGAACTCAGAAAGCGCAGTCTTCTTGGCTGTGCCTTTCTTTGTTACCATAATGAGATAGTGTGTCTCGTCAAACTTATTGATAGGGATATAAGCGCTTATCTTCTCCCCCTGCTCAAGCTGGAGCAGGTTGACTATCGCTGTCCCGCGCGCCTGTCTGCCCGCAGTGGGTATCCCGTACACTTTCAGCCAGTAAACCTTGCCTCTGTCCGTAAAGAACAGGATGTAATCATGGGTGTTGCCTATGAAAAGGTCGCTCACGAAATCCTCCTCTTTGGTCTCCATTCCCATGACGCCCTTCCCGCCGCGGCGCTGCTGCTTATATGCATCAACGGCGATGCGCTTGATGTATCCGCTGTTCGTGATTGTGATGACGTCGTCTTCCTTCGGTATGAGATCCTCTGTCACAAGGTCTCCTGTGCTCTCGATTATCTCGGTCCGCCTCTTGTCCGCAAAGCGCGCCTTAAGTTCTGCAAGCTCCGTCTTTATCACCGCAAGTATCTTGCTCTCGCTGGCGAGAAGGTCCTTGAGCCATGCTATGGTCTTTAAGAGTTCGTTATACTCTGCGTCTATTTTCTCGCGCTCAAGTCCTGTCAGGCGCTGAAGCCTCATATCGAGTATAGCTTTTGCCTGTTCTTCGCTCAAGCTGAACTGGGATACAAGACCGACGCGCGCTTCATCAGGCGTCTTTGATGCCTTTATCAATTTTATTACTTCATCAATGCGCGAGAGCGCGATGCGAAGACCTTCGAGAATATGGGCGCGCTGCTGCGCTTTCTTTAGCTCGAACTGGCTCCTTCTTGTGATAATGAGCTTTCTGTGGTTAATATAATGGACGATGAGGTCTTTTAACGGGAGGAGCCTGGGCTGCCCGTCAACGAGCGCGAGGTTGATCACACCGAAGGTGTCCTCAAGCTGGGTGCTGGAATACAACTGGTTCAGGATAATATTTGCCTGCGCCTGTCTTGAAACTTCGATGACGATGCGTATACCGTCTTTATCCGACTCATCCCTCAGGTCGGTGATGCCCGCTATCTTTTTGTCCCTGACAAGACCGGCGATCGCCTCTACCAATTTTGCCTTGTTCACCTGATAGGGGAGCTCTGTAATGACAATCTGCTCTTTGCTCTTTATCTCCTCGATCGTGGCGCGGGCGCGCATCTTGATAGAGCCCCTGCCGCTTGAAAACGCATCCCTGATCCCCTGCCGTCCGTAGATGATGCCTGCTGTGGGGAAATCAGGACCCTTTATAATTGCCATAAGCTCATCCAGTCCGGTATCAGGTCTGTCAATAACCATGGTTATGCCATCGATCACCTCGCCAAGGTTGTGCGGCGGCATGTTTGTCGCCATGCCAACTGCAATGCCTGTTGAACCGTTTATGAGAAGGTTTGGAAGCTTGCACGGCAGTACTGTTGGCTCCTTTAATGACTCATCGTAGTTAGGGACGAAATCCACCGTCTCTTTTTCAATATCAACAAGGACTTCTTCAGCTATCTTAGCAAGCCTGACCTCGGTATATCGCATCGCTGCTGCGCTATCGCCATCGATCGAGCCGAAGTTCCCCTGCCCGTCTATCAGAGGATAGCGGAGCGAGAAATGCTGCACCATCCTGACGATGCTGTCATAGACAGCCATATCGCCGTGCGGATGGTACTTACCGAGGACATCTCCCACGATCCTTGCTGATTTCTTGTAAGGCTTATCAGATGTCATCCCCTGCTCATTCATCGCGTAGAGGATGCGGCGGTGGACTGGTTTTAAGCCGTCCCTCACATCGGGCAGAGCACGCCCCACGATGACGCTCATCGCGTAATCTATATACGAGCGTCTCATCTCCTCTTCGATATTTACGGGGCTGATTTTTTCAACTACAAGCGTCTGCTGTGGGTTTTTGGGTTCTTGGTCGGTCATGTTATCAGCTCAAATTGATATAAGTTAAATATTTACTAATTTTGAAATGAAATCTAAAATTTTTTGACTATTATTAATGCTAACCTCTGCATCTTGTTTAAGATAGACTTCTGAAGGAGTACTATCTGGAAGTCCATTTGGATAACGGGAAGGTATATAGTGTTTATCAAGTTCTGCGCAAATGGACAAAATCGAATTGAACGCATTATTTTCTTGCGCGCATTCTCTGGCAAGAGTATATGTAGAATGCGTAATTATTTTTCTTTTCCCAATTGAATAAAGATAAGCTTTCAGCGCTTTTTCGGCAGCCTGCTGGGAGAGAAAACATGCATGGGCATAAAATTTCCCCTTTGAATTCCATTTCGCTGCTTCAAGATCGTTTTTTGCCTGATTAAGCCATCTTTCCGCGTCTCGCATCATATATTTCTATTCCTTCTTCTTCGATAGTCAATATAAAATCCCTTTTCTCTTTTTTCATAGTTTCAAGCTCTAAAGGAGAATACACCAAAGGTTCCAATGAGAGCGATGTATTGTTCAGCTTTATTACGTCTGCAATTCTATCTATGAACCTTTTAGAGGTTTCTTTTATCAGCATGAGATCTATATCGCTGCCTTCATGCGCTTCTCCTCTCGCATAAGAACCAAAAAGCACAATTTTCTGGGGAGCGTAGTTACTGATTATGCTCTGGATGATATCGGTGAATGCATCCTGGATTTTCTTATCTTTAGAGATTTGTACCATGTTTAAAGGCATTGTGGATCAATTCCTGAGTTGGTCTGCAAGCATTTTTCTTTGGTTGTAAATGTTTTCCGAATGCCCAAAGAGCTTCATCTATTTCTTTTCTTTCTTTTACGGATTTCCGATTCGTTTCGGATGCAATTTCATTAAAAAAATCTCTATATTTAATGTATGTTTCCCAATCACTGCTAGGCATTTGGTTTTTTCCATTACAAATATAATTATATGCACAATATACATATTTATCAGCTATTGGACAATTATCATATTTTAATATATGGAGGAAACATAAATTCCATATATACCCAGATTTAAAGAATTGTAAGCTATAAATATTATTCAATTCAGTTATAGAACTACCGCTATTTTCAAATCTTGCCTGAATTTCAGGCAAATTTTCTTTAAGTTTATTTAATGATTTTTGCTTTTTTTCTGCAATAGGTATAGTTTCATTTTTCCATTCAAATAATTTCTGGATATTATCTGTAGTTAAATTTTTGAATGGAATTAAATTATTGAAGTAAACGTTTTCATCGTATCTTGGATCATACGATTTCTTCCAACCATTGATAAATTCATTATTTACGTCTTCTTTCTTAATTCTATTTTCCATCGAAGTTCACTTCCCCCCTCAAACATCCAGATTCTTAACATCCTTCGCATGTCTCTCGATGAACTCTCGCCTTGGCTCTACCTTATCACCCATTAACACGGTAAAAATCTCATCCGCCTTGATGGCATCCTCAAGTGTAACTTTGAGCATGGTACGCGTCTCAGGGCTCATCGTAGTCTCCCAGAGCTGCTGGGGATTCATCTCACCAAGACCTTTGTAGCGCTGTAATGCAATCCCGTCCCTTCCCATCTCAGCCAGTTTCCTGGTGAGTTCTTCCTCGTTATACACATAAAACTCGACCTTGCCTTTCTTGACCTTGAAAAGCGGCGGCTGTGCTATATAGACGTATCCGGTATCGATAAGCTGGCGCATGTATCTGTAAAATAAAGTCAGTAATAAAGTCCGGATGTGGCTTCCATCAACATCAGCATCAGTCATGATTATTATCTTGTGATACCGCGCCTTGTTGATATCGAATTCCTCGCCCTCTCCGATGCCTGCACCTATAGCTGTAATGAGTGCGCGTATCTCCTCGTTCTTCAGGATTTTCGTAAGCCTTGCCTTCTCAACGTTCAATATCTTGCCGCGAAGGGGAAGTATTGCCTGGAACTTCCGGTCCCGCCCCTGCTTTGCCGACCCACCTGCACTATCTCCTTCCACGATATATATCTCGCTCATTGCAGGGTCTTTCTCCGAGCAGTCGGCAAGTTTGCCGGGCAGCGAGCTTACTTCCAGCGCGTTCTTTCTCCGCGTGAGTTCCCGCGCCTTGCGCGCCGCCTCTCTCGCTTCAGCCGCTTCAAGAGCCTTGGATAGGACATTCTTGGCTGCTGCGGGGTTCTCCTCAAGGAACTCGGACAGTCCCTCGGAAACGAGCGTTTCAACTATTCCCTTGATATCGCTGTTGCCGAGCTTTGTCTTTGTCTGCCCCTCAAACTGCGGGTTTGTGAGCTTGATATTGATTATTGCAGTAAGCCCCTCTCTTACATCTTCGCCTGAGAGTTTATCATCGCCTTTCAGCATCGCTTTTGATTTTGCATAATCGTTCGTCACCCTGGTGAGGGCAGCTTTGAAACCGATAAGATGCGTGCCGCCTTCGTGGGTATTTATGTTATTGGCGAACGCGTAGATGTTCTCGATATAGCTGTCGTTGTATTGCATGGCGATCTCTACGACAGTGGTGTCTTTTTGCTTCTGGAAATAGATAGGTTTCTCATGCAGCACGTTCTTGTTCTTATTCAGGAACTCAACAAAGGACACGATGCCGCCCTCATACTGGAATGCCTGCTCTTTCTGGGAGAACTCATCTTTGATCGAGATCTTCAGTCCTTTGTTCAGGAAGGCAAGCTCACGAAGCCTGCCTGCGATGACATCAATATCAAACTGTAACGTTTCGAAAATGGTCTTATCGGGTTTGAACGTGACAGTTGTGCCTGTTCCTTGAGCATCACCTATCAGCACCACATCGGTCGCGGGTCTTCCCTGTTCATATCGCTGCTTATACAATTTCCCGTCGCGCTTGACTTCCACTTCAAGCCATTCCGAGAGCGCATTTACTACAGACACGCCGACGCCGTGCAGGCCCCCTGAGACCTTATAGGCGTTGTTATCGAACTTGCCGCCTGCATGGAGCTTTGTCATGACTACTTCAAGCGCGGATTTGTTGTATTTTGGCAGTATCTCGATCGGAATACCGCGGCCGTTATCCACTACTCTTACGCTGCTGTCTGAGCGCAGATAGACTTCGATACTGGTGCAATAACCTGCAAGTGCTTCATCTATGCTATTGTCCACAACTTCATATACCAGGTGATGAAGCCCTCGCGAATCCGTGCTTCCGATATACATTCCCGGGCGCTTGCGTACAGGCTCAAGACCTTCAAGTACCTGAATCTGTTCAGCCCCATATTCTTTATTCGTGCTCTCCATGTCGATTTCCCTTATTCATTTTGTCATTGATTAATAAAAATAAAATTATTTCAGTTTTGTTTTTTCATTACGAGCCCATATATCTAAAATCGTACTCAATGCCTTCGACTTGCTAAATATATTGCATCGTAATTGTCCTCATAGCATATATAC
>CABMIB010000037.1 GCA_902386135.1 uncultured archaeon | reverse complement strand
TTGTGGGCAGACAATATCGCATCAGCACCGAAACCAAACACTTTTTTATTGATCTGGTTTTTTACAATTTTTTACTTAAGTGTTTCGTCCTGATTGACCTGAAAATAGGCGAGCTGACACATCAAGATATCGGACAAATGGACATGTATGTGCGTCTATTTGAAGACAGGATGAAGACTGAAGGTGATAATCCCACAATCGGGCTTATTCTTTGCACAGAAAAAGACGAGACCATTGCGCGCTATAGCGTGCTGGAAGAAAGCAAACAACTCTTTGCCTCAAGATACCGCCTGATATTACCAACAGAAGAAGAACTGAAGGCAGAATTAGAACGGGAAAAGCGTCTGATTTTGGAACAAAAAGGATTATATAAAATAAGGACGGCGGGAAATGAGTGAGTGGAAGAAATTCGTGAGATTCGTGCAAGCGAAAGCATGGCTTATCAAAGCAGTAATAAGGCTCTGGGGAAATAATAAGTCTCCTTGGATTATATGGATTTAAAAGAAATGAAGGGATAACATATGGCAAAATTTTTAAACACTAAAAAAGCTGTTTCAGCAATTGAGGATTTAATCAAAGATGCTGGACAAACATTGATTTTAATTTCACCTTATTTGAAACTATCTAAAGATTTTCGTGAACTTCTTACTTACCGCAATAGTAAAGATAAGATTACGACAGTAATTTTTGGTAAGCAGGAACTTAAACCCGATGAAATGAAATTTTTGGAAAGTCTTCGTTTCGTAATTTTAAAATATAAAGATGAGTTACATGCAAAATGTTATTTAAATGATGAGAAGATGATAATTACTTCTTTGAACTTATATGATTTTTCTATGGCAAACAACAAAGAAATGGGAGTGCTTATTGAAAAATCAAACCCAAATGACCTTGAACTTTTTGAAGAAGCATTTAAAGAAGTTGATTATATTAATCAGACAAGCGAACGATTTGCATATAGAACACAAAACGCTCCGACAACAACTGTTAACAAGTTTGACAATATAGACTACAACAAAGGAACTTCAAACAACACGAAATCAGATAAGCCAACAGGTTATTGCATTAGGACCGGAGTTGAAATTCCATTCAACATCGAAAAACCAATGAGCCACGAAGCATTTAAAGTTTGGAGTCGATTTGGTGACCCTGACTATCCCGAAAAGTTTTGTCATTTTTCAGGTGAGCCATCAAATGGAGAGACCAGTGTGATCAGACCTATTTTGAAAAAAAATTGGAATAAGGCAAAAGAAATTCATGGATTTTAATTTCGGAGAGACAATTCGATACTCTCCAAAATCACCACAGTAGTCACCTGTGGAATGTTAGCAAAAATTCGAAATATTAAAATTGCTGCAATTTAATACCTATATTTCCTATAACCGCCTTCCGGTACACCATATCCGCCGTCGCCACATCCTGTATCGCAAGCCCCGTCGAATCGAACACCGTGATATCGGAATCCTTCGTCCTGGCTTTTTTCCTGCCAGCAACTACCTCGCCGATTTCGCAGCAGATGTCCTTTTCCGTGATAAGTTTCTTTGACAGCGGCACATTAACCTCGCCCGAATGCGAAGCCTGCGGGATGTCATCCACCACTATTCTGGCACGCTTCAGTATATCGGGGTCAAGCTCCTCTTTCCCGGGCGCATCCGCACCTATCGCGTTGATATGCGTCCCCTCTGCGATCCACTCGTTCATCACTATCGGCTCCCTTGAAGGCGTGGTCGTTACAAGGATGTCGCAATCGCACACTTCTCGGATACTTTTCTTAGGAATTATGTCGCAACCGATTCTTTTTTCCATCTCATCTTTGAAAGCAAGAGTACCTTTCTCGGAAGTACTTGTGGCTTTGACCTCTTCAATATCGATGACTTCATTTATCCCGAGAAGCTGGGTCTTTGCCTGGTTCCCTGTGCCCACAAATCCTACTGTCTTTGAGTTCCGCCGCGCAAGGTATTTCACAGCAACGCCGCCCGCTGCGCCCGTTCTCATATCGGTTAGGTACGTGCCGTCCATTATCGCTACAGGCGCCCCGGTCTCGGTCGAGTTCAGGACGACGAGCGCCATCACTGTCGGTAGGCCTTTTTTCGGGTTATCGGGATGGACGTTCACTATTTTCACGCCTGTAATATCCTGCTCTTCGAGATACGCAGGCATTGTCCTGAGGTCGCCGTTGTGCTTTTTGAAGAAAAGATAAAGCTTCGGGGGCATCTGGACTTTCTTAAGCCCATGCTGCCGGAACGCTTCTTCCACGACTTTGAGAGTGCCTTTCATATCAAGGAGCGATTCAACTTCGTTCTTGTTGAGCCAGAGGATGTTGTTTTCCATATTATTCCCCAAATATTTTCAACTAATGATTTATGCTGTTCTCAGTATATAGGTTTCGATACTGTGCTATGGAAGTAACGGTGGTGTCCTAAATTTTGTGACCTATACAAAAACAATCGCCACGGAGGCACGGAGACGCAGAGAAATATTTCAAAGAACTCTCCATGCCTCAGTGTCTCTGTGGCTTCACAAAAAACTTGCCACGGAGGCACAGAGAACACAGAGATTGAAGTTAAGATGTTAGCTTTTGATACTCAGCACAATAGTCTCTGTGCCTCAGCGTCTCTGTGGCTCATTTATATGCTTCGGTTATATTACAGGGTTTTCAATTAAGCATTTAAATAGATCACGATTTATAGGACATTACCAAAGCAGCACGAGTTTTACTTACAAATATTGCCGCATCCATCAGGTATATTTAAACTTCCAAGACTTAGTACCCAGAATCGCATAAATATCATAACGAGCATTGAGGAAGTCCATGAGCCTTGAAAAACTTGACGTAGCAACACTAAAAAAATCCGGTTACATGAAGCAGAAGCAAAAAGACCTGTTCGTGGTCAGGCTTCGCATGCCATGCGGCAATGTGACCTGTGAACAGCTTGCGGGAATCAGCGAGCTCGCAAAGAAATACGGAACAGGATATGTTCATATCACCACGCGCCAGGGGATACAGATACCCAATGTGGATATACATAATCTTGATGCTATCACGAAAGAGCTTGAGGACAACGGCACACCGCCGGGCTCATGCGGACCTCGCGTGCGCAATATCCTTTCCTGCCCCGGAAACCTTGAATGCAATTACGGCATCATAGATACCTACGGCATGGGAGGCACGCTTGATAAGGAATTTTTCGGGGAGGATATGCCTGTCAAGATAAAATTCGCAGTAACAGGCTGCCCGAACGCCTGCGCCAAGCCTCAGGAGAACGACCTTGGTGTTATGGGAATACTCAAGCCTGCCATTTATACAGAGGATTGCACCGGCTGCGGGACATGCACGTTCATGTGCCCCGAGAAAGCCATAGTCGTGGAAGACGATAAAGCAAAGATTATCTGGGATAAATGCAACCTCTGCGGCGCCTGCGTTGGAGCATGCCCGTCCGACCTTATTACCGAGGAGTGGAAAGGCTACAGGCTCTTTGTCGGCGGGAAGATTGGGAAGCATCCAAAACTCGGAAGAGAGCTGGTAGATGCAAAATCCCCGCAGGAAGCAATCGCTATATTCAGGAAAATAATCAACTGGTCAAAGAAGAACACCCACGTAGGCGAGAGGTTCGGCGACTGCATTGACCGCGTGGGATTTGAGACCTTCAAGAAAGAAATACTGGGATAGGTGAATTCATGTCAGAACAGCTCAATATTGAAAAATTGGCGAAAGAATACGATAACAGCTCTCCGCAGGAGATCATTGAATTGGCGCTTGGAAAGTTCAGGAATATCGCCATCTCGTTCAGCGGTGCAGAGGATGTGGTACTGGTCGATATGGCAAAGAAAACAGGCAAGAACTTCCGGGTTTTTACGCTTGATACGGGGCGCCTGCATCCTGAGACCTACCAGTTCATCGAAGAAGTCAAGAACGCCTATAATATCAACATAGAGGTATTTTTTGCCAACCGCGATGCCACGGAAAAGCTCGTAAAGGAGAAGGGGCTGTTCTCTTTCTATAAAGACGGTCACAAGGAATGCTGCGATGTGCGCAAGGTCGATCCGCTCAAGCGCGCCCTCAACACGGTTGATGCATGGATAACAGGGCAGCGCAAAGACCAGAGCCCCGGGACAAGGGCTAACGTGCCCGTAATCCAGAAAGACCCCACTTTTGGCACCGGCAATCTTGTGAAATTCAACCCGCTTGCTAACTGGACTTCAAAACAAGTATGGGATTACATTCGTGAGAACAATGTTCCTTACAACAAACTGCATCTAAAAGGATATGTCAGTATCGGATGCGAACCATGCACAAGACCAACACTGCCGGGACAGCATGAGCGCGAAGGGCGCTGGTGGTGGGAAGATGCGGCGAAGAAAGAATGCGGGCTGCATGCGGGGAATGTTAAGAGATAACCTATTCTTATTAGTTTTTAAGCGGGATAACAATGACACAGATTAAACCTCACGGTGGAAAGTTAATCAACAGAACATTAACAGAACAGAAACGGAAGAAGATAATCGAACAGTCTTCTGAATATCAGAGCGTTCCCATCAGCGTCGACCTGATGAAAGACGTTGAGAACATAGCGTCTGGGCTATTCAGTCCTCTTGAGGGTTTCAACTGCCGTGAAGATTTTGACAGCATCCTCTATAATAAACGCCTCTCGAACTGTCTTCCCTGGACGCTCCCCATTGTGCTTGATACAGATAATAACGGTATAAAAGAGGGAGATGAGGTTCTCCTGAAGAACAATGACCACCTTGTTGCAGTAGTGCAGGTGGAAGAAAAATTCGGCTATGATAAAAGAGCGTATGCAGAACAGGTGTTCGGGACGAACGATGCTGCGCACCCGGGAGTTGCAAAGACATATTCCATGAAAGACACGCTGCTTGGCGGGAAAATAAGCCTGATAAACGAATCACAAACGCCGTACTATAAATATGCGATGAAGCCCGCAGAAACAAGGAATCTCTTTAAAGAAAAAGGATGGGAAAAAGTAGTCGGGTTCCAGACAAGGAACGTTGCTCACCTAGGTCATGAATACCTGCAAAAATCCGCGCTCACGATGGTGGACGGGCTGTTCATCAACCCTGTCATAGGCAAGAAAAAGAAAGGCGATTTCAGGGACGAGGTCATCCTTGAGAGCTACGAGGTGCTTATTGATAATTACTACCCCAAAGATAGAGTAGTGCTGGGCATCTTCCAGACCGAGATGCGCTACGCCGGACCGCGCGAGGCGATTTTCCATGCAATCGTGCGGAAGAACTACGGGTGCACGCATTTCATCATCGGCAGAGACCATGCAGGCGTTGGAAGCTACTATCATCCGTACGCAGCACAGGAGATATTCAAAGAGTTCCCGGATATCGGCATCGAGCCAATGTTCTTCATGTCGTTCTTCTACTGCAACAAATGCGGCGGGATAACCAACGATAAGGTATGCCCTCATAACGACAGAATAGATTTCAGCGGCACAAAGATGAGGCAGATGATCGAGAGCGGGCAGAGACCGCCTGCGGATTCGATGAGACCAGAGGTCGCAGATGTGATCTTGAAGTCAGGGAATCCTTTCGTGGAATAGGTTTTGACTTCTTTTACGTAAAAGTATTGCAGTGGCGACATAGAACACGGATGACACGGATTGGACGGATCTCCACGGATACGAAATCCGTGCATGGCTGATCTCGCGGTGATTCTGAGAATATTACTTGTGCAATAACCCTATCAGCAATGGAAACATTTAATTCCAGAGAACATCAACACAATGGAAATAATATGAACGACTCAATGAAAGAACACTGGGATGAAATTTATGAGGCATTAGATGCGGATGAGCTGACATGGTATGAAGAAATACCTGAATCCTCTATAAAGTTGCTATCCAAATGCCATATAAATAAAGACGAATCTATATTAGATGTGGGGGCAGGTGCATCAACATTTATTGATTATCTTATTAACCAGGGATTCACCAATATCATTGCTACGGACATAAGTGAAATAGCTTTGAGCAAGATAAAAGAAAGATTAGGCAATGAAAAAGCCTCCCTGGTAAGATGGATAGTAGATGATATTACCCAGCCAGTCCATATACAAAATTTAAAAGATATTGCTGTATGGCATGATAGGGCGGTATTACATTTTTTATTAGAAGAGAACCAGCAGCAGATGTATTTATCTACACTGAAGAAAGTGGTTAAAAAGGGCGGTTATGTTATTATTGCTGCTTTTTCGTTAAAGGGTGCAAAAAAATGCAGCGGTTTGAGTGTCAAGAATTATGACCAGAATATGCTGGCAGAATTCTTAGGAAAGGATTTTAGCCTTCTTGATTATTTCGATTACACTCATTATATGCCTTCGCGTGAGCCAAGGCCGTATGTATATGCGTTGTTCCAGAGAAATCAATAAAAAGGCTAAGATGTAAAAGTTAATTCTGAGATTTATTGCGTACCGCTACTGCTGCTCAGGACGCGGACGCTTCTCATGCTCAATGGCATCTATGCAGACCGCAGCAGCCAGGATAAGATACCTGTCAGCTTCCCCGATAATGTCTATTCCATACGAATCTCTTATGGAGAGCCATTTCTTGCTGATATGTGCCAGAGTGTTACCTGCACGGTCTGTTACCTGGTATTCATGTGCCAGGAAATCGCCTTTGGCACGCATTATCTCCAGTCCTTCAGGGTTTTCGAACCAGTAATGGCTGCCAAGAAATGTAAGTAGTTTTTTCTTGAGCGTAGCGATCAAATTCCCATTCGGGCCAAGAACGCTGTATGTCGGTCTCAGCGCCAGTACTTTTCCTTCGATCCTTCCTACCTCTGCGCCGCTATGGTCATGAAAGGTATACTTTGGACCTATGCTCAAAAGTTTCTTTTCGATCTTGCCCAGCTCATTGCCTTCCGGATCACGAATTATATATGTATCCCGTATAGACAGCAGTTTCTGGTCCATTACATACTTTGAGTGATCAAATAACCCCATATTTTTTCCTTTACAGATAGTTACAGATAGTATTTAACCGGTATTACATATAACTTATCTAATCTAACCGCTCCCAGGAACCGCCATGTTCAAAATAATCAATAGCGATATTTTTAGAGCCTGTCTGAAAAGTCAATTCATGTATGTTTAAACAATTGCAAATACTCTTAAAAAAAAATAAGAAATAAATTAAAAACTATATATTTTTTAAGGAATTATGGTATGTTTGGCGGGCTTGATGGCAGGGTGTAATTTATGTATGGGAATCCACTAGCAGCGTGGCAGCCATTGCATCCTCCTACAGTATCATTATACGTGGTCTGGAATGCACTAAAGTTTTTTGCATTAATGGTGTTATTCAGCGGATCAAGGAAAGATGATTCGAAGGCTTTAAGCATCGGTGCTCTTGCAGGTCTTGTAGTTTCGCCAACTTCCTGTATCTCTAATGCTTCTTTCATCTGGTACGCTGCCAGATCCCAGTTACCGCTCTTGGCTGCATAGTACATAGACCAGAACCTGTTGGCGTATTCCATCATCACAGTACCGAGCCCGGGCTGGATTTCAGCGAGCTGTGCCAATGTTATGTTACCATGTGAAGTATTTATGATAAGTTCCTCAGGGTTAATTGTCAGAGCTGGTGAAACACAACATTGTGGCTGTTGCTGCTGTTGTTGTGGTTGCTGCTGTTGTTGTTGCTGCTGTTGTATTTGTTGTATATTTAGTGGTTGTAATGGTGGTTGTTGTGATGGTCCTGCGTTTTCCACTCCCATGTTTTCTGTTTGTGGTACTGCAACATTCGCTGTCAGTAAAACGATTATACCAAACACAAACAGTAATCCGCCAGTGTACAGTATCCTCTTTTGTTCTCTCAATTTTCTCACTCCCTCTAATTTTTGAAGAATGAATTGTTCTTCAATTGGGGTTTGATATTGATTATATTTAGAATTTATCTTGGATGGGTTACCTGGGGAAGATAACCGTAAAATATGATTGGTAAAAAGTTGCTGGCCCAGCAAACCTCAGGATGGATTGTAGTAAATAATGCTGAATATTATCAATAAACTTCAGATAAGTACCATATATTTAATAACTAATGCTAAAATTTATGATAAACTGCAATAATTATCAGTATATCCTGCCAATTCGGTGCGAAAACCTACTGTGCGTATAAGCTTAATACCAGTATTGACATACTATCATTTAAGTGGGTTTTATGGAAAGACTGCCGCCGCACCAGAGCCTGAAAACGGATTTTCCGGTCCTGCATTTCGGGAAGGTGCCTGAATTTGATAAGAGAACATGGGATTTCCGGGTTGAGGGCTTAATTGAAAATCCGGTAAGATTAACGTATGATGAGTTACTGGCTCTGGAAAGGACTGCACAGGTTAGCGATTTTCACTGCGTATTAGGGTGGAGCAAGATTGATTTGAAATGGGAAGGGGTGCGCTTCAGCGATGTTGCCATGCTTGTGAAACCTAAAAGCAATGCTCATTTTGCTACGATAGAGGCTGACGGCGGATACACCACCAGCCTGCCTCTTTCGGATTTAATGGAGCCCGACGTGCTTTTTGCCTATAACTTTGATGATAAGCCGCTTGAACCTGCCCACGGAGGACCGCTGCGCCTCGTGGTTCCGAGGAAGTATGCGTACAAGAGCGCAAAATGGGTGAGGCGGGTGGTATTCACTGAGGAACAGCAGCAAGGGTTCTGGGAAGAGAGGGGGTACAGCAACAGCGCAGACCCGTGGAAGGAGGAGAGGTATTCGTATTAAAATAACAGTCAAACGAAAAATGCAAATATTATAAAAGAAATTAAAACAGCATGGAACAAACCCTCAAGGGCACCATAATCTGCGGCGACGAGTTCGAACCCATCGATGGCATCCTCATAATAGAAGACGGCATAATAAAAGACATCGAAGAGAAAAAAATTACCGCAGACACAATAATCGCCCCCCGCTTCGTGAACGCGCACACTCACATAGGTGATTCTGTGATAAAAGACCCGCCTTACCTGCCGCTCGAAGAACTGGTGCGACCTCCGAACGGGTTAAAACACAGGATTCTCGCGCAAACATCATACCAGGACCTCGTTTCCTCGATGAGGGCCACCATCCAGGACATGATAAAAACAGGCACATGCGCCTTTTCAGACTTTCGCGAGGGCGGACTTGAGGGCGTGAAGGCGCTCAGGGATGCGCTTGGCTCAAACGATAGGTTTGAAGCACATGTGTTCGGAAGACCTTCGGATAAGGATATGAGCTACCTTGATTCCTGCGATGGGACAGGGCTAAGCAGCACCAACGATCTGGATGCTGAGATTATTGAGGATATAGTAAGAAAAACAAAAGAGAAAAAGAAAAAATTTGCCATACATGCAGGCGAAAGAGATTCATCCGATATTCCCGCTGCCCTTGAGCTTGGACCGGATTTCCTTATTCACCTGACGCATGCCGGAAAAAAAGATATCAGGGCGCTCTCGGAAGCGAACATCCCGGTTGTGGTCTGCCTGCGCTCAAATCTCCTCACAGGTTCAGGGCTCCCGCCTGTTAAAAAAATGCTTGACGAAGGCATTCTAGTGGCAGCAGGTACGGACAACGTAATGCTGAATTCTGTCAATATGTTCTCAGAGATGGAGTTCCTTGCCAAAACAAATATTTACGATGACAGACAAGTATTTATGCTCTGCACGCTAAATGGGGCAAAGGTGCTAGGAATCGAAAAAGAGTCAGGCTCTATCAAAAAGGGGAAGAAAGCCAGACTGATGTTCCTCACCAAAAAATCAAACAACATGCAGGGCATAAGGAATACACTGGGTAGTATAGTAAGGCGGGCAAGACCGGATGACATTATCGGGCTAATATAGGTACCAGAGGAGAGAACATATGGCAAGCAGATTGTTTAATAGAATATTAATCGCAACGGACGGTTCAGAATACACGAAAAGCGCGATCGAGTACGGGATAGAACTGGCGAAGAACACCGGGGCAAAACCATACGCTATCTATGTGATCGATACGGCAGCCTTTGCCTCGATACCCATGGATGCGGCATGGGAAAGCATGTACGAACTCTTAAAGCAGGAAGGCGACGAGGCAACTAAATACATAGCCGATAGGGCCGAGGCGGAAGGTCTCGAAGTGGAGAGGGCGACAGTCGAAGGGCATCCTGCCGAGGAAATAAGAAAATTCGCCGAAAAGAACTCTATAGATCTTATAGTGATGGGAACGCTCGGGAAAAGCGGTCTTGATAGGTTCCTGCTGGGAAGTGTTGCTGAAAAAGTGGTTCGCACATCGAAAATACCTGTGCTCGTGGTTCGCGGGAAAAAAAAGTAAAAAGGTGAACTATAATGGCTGATACTCCGGAAAGCATCACGGTTGATGAAGTAATGATCAGGGAGGTTGCCTCCGCCGCGCTGCCGGGCTCAAGGGACGAAGTACTCCAGATACTAAAGACAAAGCACATCTCAGGAGTCCCTATTGTGAAAGACGGCGAGCTGGCAGGGATTGTGACGCGGACTGACCTGTTAAAACACCCTGAAGAGGAACAGATAGCTATGTTAATGACCCGGAACCCGGTAACGATCTCACCCGATAAATCCATAGTCGATGCGGCGCGCGTGATCCTGGAAAAGAAAATCCGGCGCCTGCCCGTGGTCGATGATCATTCTCTTATGGGCATTATTACAATAGCGGATATAGTAGGCGCGATAGCAAGGCTGAACATTACAAGCCCGATCAGCGGATATATCGGCGATAATGTTGTCTCGGTCTGGAGCGATACTCCTATAGTGGTAGTTGGTGCTATCATGGAACTTGCGGATGTTAAGGCTGTCCCGATACTGGACTCAAATCTTGACCTGCTGGGAGTGGTCTCAGATAAAGACCTCATCAGCGCAAGCGCGATAGAAGACAGGACAGAGATGTCAAGCATGTCCGCAGGGTCGGACGATGACGCATGGACATGGGAATCATTGCGGGATACAATGAGCCTGTATTATAGTGTATCGAAAATCAAGCTGCCGGGTTCACCTGTAAAAGGTATTGTAAAACTCAAGGGGGAGCCTGATACTGCAGTATTAAGCTCACAGGTGAGCGATTGTGCTAGGAAAATGAAGCGCAACAGGATAGACCAGTTACCTGTGATATCAAGTGAAAGGAAACTATTGGGTCTATTGCGCGATAAGGACCTGCTGAGGACTATAACTTAATCCTTTTTAATTTTTCAGCAGTTCACTTATCCTTACAAGCGGTATAAGTTCAACGTCCGCATCCGCAAGAGCCCTGGAGGCACCTTCTTCTCGGTCCACGACCACTATGACGTAATGGATAAACAGCCCTTCGTCTTTTAATGTCTGGATTGCCTTCAGCACAGAGCCTCCCGTCGTGGTCACATCCTCAACCAGCACTACCGACTTTCCGCGCTCGGGCTCGCCAACTATCTGTCCCTTCGTGCCGTACTCTTTAGCCTCTTTCCTGACCATCAGGAGAGGTAAGCCTGTTTCAAGCGAAACTGCAGTTGCGACAGGGACGCCTCCGAGAGCGACGCCGCCCACGTAATCTGCCTGAATGGAATGGAGGGTCAGTACATCCGAAATGCGGCGGGCTATAAGTTTTAGCACATGCGGATTGGTGCTCGCTTTTTTGATATCAACGTAGTACCTGCTTTTCTTTCCTGAAGCTAGCGTGAAATCCCCGAATTTTATGGCTTCGCATTCTTTCAGCGCCTCTGCAAGATTTTTCATTTACCACGGCTCCTTTTTTAGTTTAATGTAATATCCGAAAATATTTGTCAACCGGTGAAACAGGGGAGTAAGAACGAGGACAGTAATAATTATCCAGGGGGACGACAGGAAGTTCTCGGAAAACCACCGCGGGTCAAAAATATAAGTGAGAGCCCATGCGCCGGCCACGAAATCCAGTTGGTCGATAAGAGGGAGTTTCGCCCCGCGGGAGTATCCCAGCCGTCTTTTAAAAAAACTTTTTACCATATCCCCGAGCAATGCGCCGAAGGATAGAGTGATGACAGCCGTAAGCGTGAAACTATTCAATGATAATGAAGGAGAAACCCGCATCTGGATAAGCCCGATGATAATCCCGCACGCTGTGCCCCCAATCAATCCGCGGAACGTCTTGCCGTCGCCTAATATCCTCCTCCTGTCTCTCCAGTTCTTCCCAAAATCGACAGGCGTTCCACCTCCGAACACTACGGCCATGGGGTTGGAAATATAGGCAGGCAGCATCAACCAGATCGCGGTTATGATTATCTCAAGCATGATCTCCTACGGCTCAGGTTCTGTTTTTAATGCCATTTGCTCAACAATGACCCCGGCTTTATCAAAGAATTTCAAAGCTTCAGTATCGGGATAGGTTGTCCCGAAAACCACTTTTTTGATGTCGGCATTGATTAACATTTTTGCGCACAGGATGCACGGCTGGTGGGTACAGTAGACGGTCGCACCTTCTATGCTTACCCCGTGAATTGCAGCCTGTATGATCGCATTCTGCTCTGCATGCACGGCGCGGCACAGTTCATGCCTTGTTCCTGAGGCTATGTTATTTTGCTGCCTTATGCATCCTATCTCAAGACAGTGCGGCAGATTCCGTGGCGCGCCGTTATATCCGGTAGATAGGATCCTTTTATCTTTCACTACAACAGCACCTACCTGGTTACGCAGGCAGGTAGAGCGTTTCGCAACGACGGTTGCAAGCTCCATGAAATACTCATCTATTGTGGGTCGCATCAGGGATGAATAAACATCAAAAGATAAATATTTAATGCAGATTGAAACCTGGAACGCCGCATATAGCAAAAGATTAATACATTGTACTATAATTTAAGTGAAATCCTTCAAGTGTCGAAAGGAGAATTCAGATGGATCTTATTAGCGAAAAAGCAATAGAAGCATACGTTAAAAACTTCACTCTAAAACAAATGCTCATCATCCCGGTTATATTACTCTTATTATCACTCTCAATTCTGGCCTATACAACCTACAGGACAGGTGCGCCTGTGGAGCTCGGGATGGAATTCAAGGGCGGTACGGCGGTAATCTTCGATAGCGCAAAAACTCCGGACCAGTTAAAAGAGGAGTTTTTGAAGTACCCGGGGGTTGAGGTAAGACAATACAGTGTGGGGGACCGTAAAATAATGGAATTCAGCCCGATGGATCCATCTTTAAAAGATGAGCTTGTCAATAAAGTAAAATCTGAATTTACTAATGTTGAAATAAGGGACATGGGTGAACAATTCAGTAAATCCCTGCAGAGTCAGGCGGTTCGTGCCATAGTTATCTCGTTCGTTTTTATGGCAGCCGTGATTTTCATAATTTACAGGACTTTTGTTCCGTCTATAGCGGTGGTGGTCTCAGCTTTTGCTGACATTGCCTTTGCTGCTGCGATGACCGATGTATTCGGGATACTTCTATCTCTTGGAACTGTGGCAGCCCTTCTGATGCTTATTGGTTATTCCGTGGATACGGATATACTTCTAACGACACGGCTGCTCAGGCGCAAGGGTGATTTGAACACCAAGACAAAGGATGCAATGGTAACAGGACTGACTATGACAACAACCGCGCTTGCTGCTCTTGTTGCCATGTTTTTCGTATCGTCGGGTCTTATTACATCATTCACCCGTATCGATATAATAAGAGATATTTCTATAGTGCTTATTTTCGGCCTGATCGCAGATATGATAAATACATGGATGACCAACGTGGGTATTTTAAGATGGTATATTGAGAAAACACAGAAGCCTGTGAAACGAATTGAAAAACCAAAGAAGAAAGGGCAGAGAGCATGAACGACGAAGAACCTTTTTATCACAACTGGCGCGTTTTATTGCTCGTATTTGTTATCCTTGGTTCTATTGCAGCCATAACGATATCCTATTCAAATGGTCAGTTCCATATCGGGAACAATTTAAAATACGGTCTTGACCTTGACGGCGGCTCATGGCTCCAGGTGCAGCTCCAGGGAGCTATTGCCCAGATAGATGCAGACCCGGGAAAAATAGTCCAGACAGAGTTCTCAAAATTGCTTAATGACCCGAACGTTAAGATTGATGGAGTATCTACAAGTTCTGTCAGTTTTGTCACATCCAAATCGACCACACAAAAAACCATCGACGCATTTGGATTCGGGACATCAACCGTATCGAGCGCACCCAACGGCAGTACCAGAGTGACGTTGCAAACGAGCAAGGAGTTTTTGATCCAGAAATACCTGAGGGACAGCCTGAATGCAGACGTAAAACTGATCCCGGGCAGCCAGGGCAGACCCCCAACGTATGAAATAAGAAAAGCCGTAACCGAGGATTCATTGAATGCCATCTTAAAACCGGTTGACGGAAAGATCATTCCGCCTTTCAGGGTGGGAGTAACCCCAGAAACCCGCGATGAGACAAAGAAGAGGCTGGAAGACAAGCTTAATCCGATATCCTTTAAACAGATAACCATCACGCCGATCGGTGATAATTACTTACTTATCGACCTGCCGGGAGTATCGATAGAGGAAGCAAGAAAGCTGTCCCTGACGCCAGGAAAATTCGAGATCCGGATACAGGTTGCAGGCAACGAGACTGCCCACGTTCTCTATGGCGACCAGATAATCGGCGTAGGGGTACCCCAGAAAGAAAAAGGGGACTCCTGGGGCGTGTCTTTTGAACTCAACGATGATGGAGCTAAAGCACTCCGGGACGTAGCGATACAATACGGGGCAGTGACCAATCCGGGCGCGCACTACCTGAGCATGTATCTTGATGATAACCTTGTGTTCGATGCGCCTCTGGCTCCTGATCTTGCAAAGAACATACAGAGCGTGCCTGTGAGAAGCATGGTCGCAACTACAGGTACGGGTGACGTCGGACAGGAGAAAGCAAAAGAACTCCAGCTTCATTTGAGAGCTGGCGCACTGCCTGTCCAGGTTCAGGAGGCGGGTTCAGGAGAAGTACCTGCGCCGCTTGGCCAGAAATTCAAAGAACAGGTCGCGATCGCAGGATTAATTGCCCTGATACTCGTAGCCATCGTTGTAGCTCTCAGGTATAAGCAGCCCAATATCATCGTCCCGATGCTTTCAACATCCTTCAGCGAAGTCATAATAATACTGGGTTTTGCAGTCCTTTTCGGATTGCAGCTTGACCTTGCAACTATCGCAGGAATCATCGCAGTTATTGGTACGGGCGTTGACCATCTCATAATCATAACGGATGAGGCGCTTGCAGGAGGCGCTTTACCGCCTGATAAAGTGTACAAATCCCGTATCTCTAAAGCATTTGCGATTATTTTTGCTGCCGCGTCGACCGTACTTGTTGCGATGCTGCCCCTGATATTATTCATGGATTCAAGCGCCCTGAGGGGTTTTGCTGAGATCACAATAGCAGGCGTGCTTATCGGGGTATTCATAGCAAGACCAGCCTACGCAGTGATTATACAGGGTTTGCTCGTTGAAGCTACTGATAAGAAGTATACTGACGAGGATTGATTACCGAAGCTTTTAAATGTAATTCAAACCTTAATGGCGAGAGCTTTTACTTCAAGCCTCGGTGGCTCAGCCTGGCAGAGCGAGAGATTTGTAATCTCTAGGTCGAGGGTTCAAACCCCTCCCGGGGCTCTTTTATCACATTTTTGAAGTTCTCATGACTTGGATATCCTGCTGTATGCTGGATTGAGAAACCAATAAGAGATAAAATTTAAGTGGGAGGCGGCACGAGGGCTTAAGAGGGAAGAAGGATAATCTGGATTGTAAGAGTGCGGGGACGATAAATATGAGCGAGAAAGAAATACGCCGGGTTTACAGTGAGACTATTTTTGAACGGGGGCTTGATTATTTTTATGAAGGAAAAGTTTCAAATGCAATAAAGCTAAAGGAAAAGATGTTTGGAGTGGTGGTAGGGACTGATAGATATAAGACAGAAGTGAATCTGGATAATTTTGAGAGCAAGTGTTCATGCCCGTATGGGAGGAACTGCAAACATGGCGTTGCATTGCTGCTCCAGTATTTCAATGGGGATTACGTAGATGGGGATGAAATAATGAAAAAGCTGGAGGATATGGACAGGGAGGAGTTGAAGGATATTATAGAGAAAATGATTAGCATGAATCCAGCAAACCTGTCATATTTAGTGACTTATCCATCCACTGGGGAAAAAATAAGCGGAAAACGGATTGAATCGGTGGATAAAGAAATTAAGTCAAGGCTCAAACGATTACAACATGAAGTTGCGGATGCTGAATTTGTGGATGACTTCTCGAGGTTCATAAAAGTTAACGAGAATGCCCTGACGAAGGAGCAAATTTTCTATGCGCTGGAATTTTTAATAAAAAATTGCGAAGATTACGGGTATTTTTATGACGATTACTCAGACAGCTACTTTGGAGATACTATTTTTGAGAATCTGTGCGATGCGTTCGCAAAGAAGGAATTAAAGGATAAAGATTTTGATAAGCTGGACAAGTTAGCGGAGATGGATGATTATGATATGCTGAGTCCGTTTTTCCATCGAATGGTTGCAGCGGAAAATGCAAAGAAGTTAAAGAATTTTGAAAATTATGTCGGTGAAATTTTAGATGAAGATTCTTACATTGAATTCCTGATAAACTGCGGGCTGGCTGAAAAAGCGAGGGGATTAATCGAAACAGATATCTCTCTGGGTAAAGAGAGAAGGTTCAGGCTGTACTTGCGGATTAACAGGGATGATGCGATAGAGTTTGCAAGGAGGAATGAGTTCTATTCAAGTCTGATACAGTACTATCATGAAATAGGGGAGCATGATGAAGCGGTCGGATTGTTCAAAGAAGTGGCAGGCGATACAGAGAAAAGAAAGTATCTGGAAGCTGACCCCTATCTTTACAGGGACATTTTCGATTCTGTAAATAAAAGCAAGAAGAGAGAAGGATTAGAGAAGGTTTTGAGGACACTTTTTGATATCTGTCACTCATTTAAGTTTTACGGATTATGCGTAGATGTGGGGATTAAGCTTGGCGATAGAAGACTTCTGAGTAAGTTGATAGATAAAAAGAGCAATCATAATTTTGATACAAACTCAAAGATAAAATTACTGAATTATTTAAAGGAAGATTATAGAGAAGAAGTGAAGAAAGAGTTAAAGGAGTTTGCGGAGGCGCTGATAGGGGAAAAAAGCAATTACGCATACGAAAAAGCGGTGAAATGTGTTCTCCTGCTGAGAGAAATAATGGGCAAAGAGGAGTGGGAGGAATATTTGAAGAAACTTTACAGGGCGCATTTCAGGAAGATGAACTTGTGGGCTGAGTTTAAAAATCAGGGAGTTTATTTAAAGGCGGTAAAGGGTGCTGTAAGTATATTAGTGTGAATTGGGCTTTACCAGGGGCTGCTCGGGGATTTAAGAAACTGAGCACTTAATAAAATAAGTGTTCTAAATAAAAGAACATTTCGTTTCTGTTCTAAAAAAAGGTTTGTTTCGGCACAGTTCAATTAGTTTTTAATAGATTACTATTATCAAGAGTAATGAGAATTATTAATCAAAAGCTTGTACGGTAGAGTAACACATCTTATCGGATAAAAAATGAAACTCATCATCATCGACTACGGACTCGGAAACCTGCGCAGCATCGAAAAAGCACTCCAGTACGTGGGCGCAAGCGTGGAAATCTCAAACGACCCTTCGGCAATCGACCGCGCCGATGCCCTGATACTTCCCGGTGTAGGGGCTTTCCGCGATGCAATGATGCATTTCGCCACACTTGAGCGCGTTGTGAAAGATGCCGTGGATGAGGGAAAGCCGCTTCTCGGGATATGCCTCGGCATGCAGATGCTCGCCTCCGAGAGCGAAGAAGGGGGCTTGCATAAAGGTATTGACATAATCCAGGGAAGAGTGGTACGCTTTCCTGCCTCTGAACTGAAAGTACCGCATATGGGATGGAACTCGCTCATTATAAAAAAGAATATTCCTATGCTGAAAGATGTAGAGAATGGCTCTTTTGTGTATTTCGTACATTCATACCATGTAAGCACTGATGCTGAATATGAAGTCGCGATGTGCGATTATGGATTAGAGTTCCCGGCTGTAATCACCAATGAGGCAGGGAATGTCATAGGCACCCAGTTCCACCCTGAAAAAAGCGGCGCCACCGGGCTTAGGATGCTTCGGAATTTTGTGGAGAGCTATGGACCTTGAAGGCTACGCCAGGCGGGGGATACGGCGCGATGATAAAGCTCTTAAGGAAAAGCTTGCTGAGCGAATTCTTGAGATAAAGAACATCTCTCGAAAACATGCTGAGGAGATAGCAAACGCTGTTATCGTGGAAGCAAAAGCCACCATGAACCCGAAAAGGGATATACTCAAGCCTGTAACCTCAGGCGTGACGATGGGCGAATTCGGCGTCGGCTCGCGCGGTATCGGGGATTTTTACACTCATGAGAAGATAGCTGAGGTGATAGGGAAAACTTCTGCTGTAGTGGATTCCTCGCACCTTGATGACTCGGGCGTTGTGCGCGCGGGCGGGCAGTATATTGTGGTCACGATCGATGGCATGCATTCCCGCCTCTCTGATTTCCCTTTCCTTGCCGGTTTCCATGTTGCGCGGGCGGCTCTTCGGGATGTGTACGTGATGGGAGCGCGCCCGGTCGCACTGCTGTCCGATATCCATGTTGCTGACGATGGCGATGTGGCAAAGATCTTCGATCATATCGCAGGCATCACGACAGTATCAGAATTGACGGGCGTACCTCTGGTAACAGGCAGCACGCTTCGGATCGGTGGGGATATGGTCATCGGAGAACGGATGACCGGCGGCGTTGGCGCGGTGGGCACAGCTGAGAGTCTCACGGCGCGCATCCAGGCAAAGCTGGGGGATGTTATAATCATGACGGAGGGCGCTGGCGGGGGCACGGTCTCAACGACTGCGCTCTATTACGGGATGCACTATATCATTGACGAGACTATAAACCTGAAGTTCATCGACGCCTGCGAGGCGCTGTTCGAGTCTGGATTGATCGGGAAAATCCATGCCATGACCGATGTGACGAACGGCGGGATTCGCGGGGATGCAAAGGAAATTTCAAGGACGGCACGCGTTAAGCTGGTTTTCGAGGAAGAAAAGTTGCGGGCGCTTGTGAATAAAAAAGTGCTCGCAATGCTTGATAAGCTTGAGATCGATTATCTTGGCGTGTCTCTGGATGCCCTTTTGATAATCGCGCCGCCTGAGTATGCGGATGAGATACTGGGATGCGTGCGGGAAAAGGGCGTGTCTATCGACATCGTCGGCAAAGTAGAGGAAGGTGCAGGCGCAGAGTTGATTATTAACGGGGAGAGCTGCGACTTTACGCCGCGCTTCCGGGAGTCCGCTTACACGCCGATAAAGAAGCTTGTAGGCGAGAAGACGCCGAAGAATTTTGACGAAATGAGAGAGGCTGTGGATAGGGCGGCGGCGCAGGCCATTGAGAAAAAGGGGAGGATTGTCAAAAGATTGAAGAGGGAGTAGACTTCTATTTTCCATCTGTTTTATTCATTTGCTGAGATACTTTACTTTTGATACAGCGCAGCATTATCTATCTGCACCTTTGCCATCTCCACAGCAAGCTTCGTGTAATCCTTCCTGTTCATCCTCCCTCCGGTCAGCCAGCCGATAATGCCTTCCTCGTACCCAATATTAGGTTTTCCTGTAGCAGGTACGAACGCCTGCGAGATTGTCACTCCCCCGTCCAGTACCTTTTCAGTGAACTTCGGCGGATACTCAAAAGCCGGCGCAAGACCGAGGTATATCCTTTTGCCGTCGTAAATGGCGCAGGCGCAAAAGTTCATGTAACCGCTCTGTGTATTAGGAACCGGCGCAATGCCGTCCTCTATACCAACGGAATATTCGCAATCCTCAAAAACCGCTTTTGCCCTGAATATCGCACCCTCGATGGTCTCATCAAGGCTCAAAGGCTGCTCCCTGACACCTGATTTGCAGGCAGTGCCTTCAACCCTGAAAGAAGGAAAGACCTCCTGGACAGCGTTGATCTTATTCCGGTTCATAGAGGCTACACGGATACGTTTTGCGCCAGGGTTCATAGGGCTTTAATTGTTCTTTCTCTTGAAGAACTTAATGAGATACTTCCATCCGGTCTTGCACAGAGATTTCCTCCCTTTAGGGTCTTCCCTGACCCAGTCCATCAGGTAGAAGAACTGCGCCTTGTATTCGTCCACGGTCTCATTAACTATACCGGGCGGATTCGGGATTCCAAGACCGCGGAGATATTCGATAAAGAGCTCTTCACCTTTTTGCTGCGCCAGCCCGTTTATCTTTGTTACTGTGAACTTGTACCCCTCGTTTTTCAGCCACTCGGCTGTTTTATCATGGATGCAGCCAGAGCAAATCTCGATATCCTCGTCTTTGCGGATATTAAATTTGACGAATCCCTGCTCTACGATATTTCTTGCGGAAGCGAGGTAGGTCTTCTTTTTAAAGGCATCTACTCTGAAATCCTCTATGGGAATTATATCATAATGCATCTCGCCTGTTTCTTTACGCAGGACTATGATTCCCACGCCTCCTACGGGAGTGCCCCACCCCTGGTCGTCTATCTGGATAGTCATTGTTGCGTTCTCATGGTTTGTTTTTGTATTAAATCGTTCCGCCCTCGGACAGGCAAACGATAATTTTATTTATGGGCAGTCACTAACATTAATTATGGTGAGAGTGTGAAAAAAATTAAATTATTCCTGATAGTATTCGTTACCCTGTTACTTATTTTTTCGGGCTGTGTTGGGAAAACACCGGTTGGAACTCCCGTTCCCACAGCAGTACCGACCGCAACAGAGATGCCTCAACCAACCATCGCTCCAACCGTTCCGGTTCCCACACCATCATTTACCCCTGTGACCGCGCTTCCTGCTACATATATTGTGTGGATAGATAGCGATTTTGGTTTTTACAGAATGAGAGCAGTGAGGGGGAATACCTCGATTCAATTACCTTCCGACTTTCCGATACTGAATTTTTCTATTTATGTCGGAGATAAAGTCAGGTGGATGAACGATGATAGCTATGATTTTCCGCTTACTCTCGTCAGCAACGAAGGGCTCTGGACGGGCAGGGCAGGATTAATGAGGTATCAGGGGGAGCGGGTTGTGTACACATTCAATAAGACCGGGACATATACATTTTCTATTAAAGAATACCCGCATATAGAACCGCAGAAAATCACTGTTGTAAGTCCTTAATGATCCATTGGAAAACTTAAATACACGGCCGGACATCAGAATTGTAATTAAAATACATTGACAATCTTTAAGTAATAAAAGTTCGTATTATTACGAACAGAGAATTGTTATGGATTTCGTTGGGCGCGTGAAGAAAAACCTTGAAGGGAAACTGCGAATAGAGGATGGAAACTGCGGCACGACCCACAAGGTATTAAAAGAGCTCTCCCTGCTGGGGGGAAAAGCCGTGACATGGGAGCGACCTGATGGGGTGGGCTCAAGGATACTTGACGACATGGGGAACATAGTGGGAGAAGGCGAGGGCATAACATGGCCTCCTGCGATATTGTTCGCTCTTGTTGAAGGCGGCTTTTTCCCGAAACATATCGAATCCGAACTGACGAAGTCCCTGCAGTGCATCATCGACATGGAAAAAGTAGCCGATATTTACGGCTACGGAAGGGTGGTTACGCCGGTAGCCTCTGCGTACAACGAGGTCTGGAAGAATGGAGGCAGGGTAGCTATAAGGCGGAACTCATGGGGTGTTGAGGTCGCTTTCATAGACAGGGATGATAAAGAAATAGCAGTCGGTCCAATCTCTTACTGCCCCACATGCGGCACAGCCGCAACGATCCCCCGCGCACCTGAGCTTGCCGCAAAGCTAAAAGAAGAACTCAAAGACAAACGTAACACCGGCAGGGATAAATACGAGCGCGGGATGGAGAACTTGTTCTTTTACAAGAACGGCAGGGTATGCTGTGAGATAATGGAAAAAGGAAAAGTGCTTGGAAGGGCGATGAGATGCTGCATAGCCTATGCGGGTGTTGTGGCTGAGGTGCACGCAGGGATCGCAGGACCTAAGTGGGGCGCCCTGTTCAGGGAATACTGCAAGGTATGTCCTGTAAAACTCTGCCAGAAAGGGAAAAATACAGGCGAAGAGGCGAATAACCTTCTCGTGGCTCTTGAAAATAAGGATATGACGACGGATGTTAAGATGAACACCTACATTACAGCGATGGTGAAAAAGGACGGGGAGCTCGTGGGTAAGGGCATAGGCACGGTTTGCGCGTTCTCATCATTGCTCTATGCTGCGGCAAAATGCATCCAGCTTCGGTCTGAAATAGAGGTCATCAGGGAATAAATGGAATGCATGAAATATCGATAGCCGGTGCCATTATGGACTCTGTGCTTGATGCTGCAAAGAAAAACAATGCAAAGAAGGTGAGCGAAGTCTTTATTGAGATAGGAGAGCTTACCGCGCTCAACCCCGAGCAGTTAAAGTTCATTTTTAAAACTATAAGCGCAGGGACCCCGGCAGAGGGTGCAAGATACGATATCCGGGTTATAACGCCGTTAATAAGCTGCGAAAAATGCTCGTACAACGGACCTATCGAATTCTTTGAGAAGCTCCATTTTCTCCTGCCGGTAATAAAATGTCCCCGGTGCGGAGAGAGCGACGTTGATATAATTGCAGGAAGAGAGTGCTGTGTTAAAAAGATAAAGATATCGTGAACCTAATCCATCTCACCTTTCAGGATCTCGTTCACAATGTCCTGCGTTCTCAGTGAACCTTCAGCTACTCTTTTGACCATGGGGTAAATATATTTACAATCGTCTATCTTCTCCCAGACATCAGGACCGACTTCCCTGATAACCTTGTCCATGATCTTCTGACATCTATCACACATCGGCGTATCTTTCTGTGTGGGCTCATCACATATATCGCAGTTCATAATTTCCCCCTTATTACATACAATTAAAAGAGCTTATAAGATAAATAATTATTGCAAGAGTTGTTTTCTATAGAGTCCTTTTCTTTGATTATCAAAAGAACCTGGCTATTAAGAGGCTGAACTCAAATAAAACCACAAGTACAGCAGCTACTATCAGCTCGGAAAGGGCTTCAGGACCCGGTGAAATGAAAAATGCGAACGCTACAAGGCCGCTGTAGACTATCTTTCGTTTTCCTTTCAGGTACTCGCGCTTCAGGAGACCCATTTTTATAGCAAATATCAGGAGCAGGGGAAACTGGAAAACAATCCCGAATCCCAGGACAAGCGTGATCATTGTATTTATTGTCTTTATCAATGAGACCTGCGGGGCTGCAATATCAATTGAGTAAAATACCGTGGTTTTAAATACGAGCGGCATCACTATAAAATAAGCAAGAACCGCCCCTATTGAAAAAAGGATAAAGGAGAATGGTACGACCTTGATGAAAAATGATTTTTCGTGTTTATACAATCCTTTCCCGACGAACATGAATGTTTCATAGACTATAAGCGGTATCCCGAAAAAGAGAGCGCATACAAGGGAAATTGTCAGCCTTGTGACTATTAGATCGGTCGGGGAATAGATAGAGGGAGGGACTGGCACTGTATGTTTCCATACTAGTTGAAATATTTCCCCTGAGAAAAGATAAGCAATAAATGTAATGATTGCAACAGGGATAATAACAATAGCCATCCTTGATCTCAGCTCTTTAAAATGATCCTCAAGCGGCAGTTCTTCGTCTCCGGGTACGGCAATCATCCTATTTACTGAGCCCTTATTATTTATAAACATAGTGCAGCGAAAAGTTCTTTAGACACTGGAGTAAATATCCATGTATGAAAATAAGAGAGCTAAGCGAAAGGGCATTGATTGAACATATTGCCAGGTTACTTTCAAGACCGGTTAATAAAGTCATCGAAGGGGCAGGGGAGGATGATTGCGCTGTGCTTGATATCGATCCTGAGCGCTATCTTCTCGTCACCACAGATATGCTCCACCGGAAAACCGACTTTCCTCTCCAGATGACCGGGAGGCAGATAGGGTGGATGTCGGTCGCTGTCAATTTGAGCGACCTGGCTTCCAAGGGCGCCATGCCGCTTGGTGTTGTAATGGCAATGGGTATCCCGCCTGATACCGAGTTATCATTTATCGAAGAAGTGGTAAAGGGAATGGATGAATGTGCCTCAACATACGGCACGCAGATAATCGGCGGGGATACGGATTCGCATGATGAGCTTACGATGGCTGGCACGGCGCTGGGCACCGTGAAAAAAGAGCTGCTTATACGCAGAAGCGGTGCGAAAGTAAGAGACCTCGTATGCGTGACAGGCAATCTCGGCTCGGCGGGAGCAGCCCTTCTTGCCATGGATAAAAAAATACCCGTCAGCCAGGAAATACTGAAAGCACTGTTTGAACCAGTGCCAAGGATCAATGAGGGCATGGCTCTTGCAAAGTCCCGCTCGGTTACTTCGATGATGGATATAAGTGACGGGCTTGCGCTTTCGCTCCATGACATAAGCAAAGCAAGCGGCGTGGGTTTTAAGATATATGAGAACAGGTTGCCTGTACACCCGGAGGTTAGAACGTTATTGAAAGGCAGGGAACTCCTGGAAGTATCGGTCTTTACAGGAGGGGATTTTGAACTCCTTTTCACCGTCGCTCCTGAAAAGCTTGAGAGGGTAAAAAAAGCCTGCCATCTGACAGTTATCGGGGAGGTTATTGAGAAGGGAGTGTTTATTGAAGGGGCGGGAAGGGTGGAGGAACTGGAGGCGCGGGGGTATGAGCATTTTGGGAGATAAGCAACCATTTCCATAAAGGCCCATGAAAGGTATATTTATCTATTAAAAATTCGCGTCTAAACCGTTACTTTTATATTTCACTTATTCAATGGGTAGGGCAAAGGTGACACAAATGCCAGCAAAGGTAAACACTGATGAATGTACAGGATGTGGAATATGTGTAGACGAATGTCCAGCAACTGCAATAGAGCTGAAAAACGAAAAAGCTAAAGTTGATGAAGAGGAATGCACTGAATGCGGCACATGCGTGGATTCCTGCCCTAACAGTGCGATCAAGATGGAATAAACAACAATAAATAACAAAATAAAATACCGGCAAGGTAGCTATGGCGAAAATAAAGGCAGGGGTACTGGGCGCGACAGGTAACGTAGGCCAGAGGTTCATCGAGATGTTAAGCGAACACCCGTGGTTCGAGTTGACATCCCTTGCAGCTTCCGATAAGAGCGCGGGCAAGAAGTACGGCGAAGCGGCAAGCTGGAGGCTTGAGAGTAAGATCCCGGAAGATGTTTCTGACATGACCGTAGTGCCCGTTGACCCGAAGAAAGTCGATGCAGACATCGTTTTTTCAGCACTTCCTACCGACCTTGCAAAGACAGTGGAACCTGAGTTCGCAAAAGCGGGTTTTGTTGTTGCAAGTAATGCCAGCGCCCTGCGGATGGTCAAAGACGTACCGCTCGTCATCCCTGAAGTGAATCAGGAGCATCTCGGTCTTATCGATGTCCAGCAGGACAACCGCAAGTGGGACGGCTACGTTGTCACTAACCCCAACTGCACAACTATTATGATGACCGTGACGCTTAAGCCGCTCATGAAGTTCGGGATAGAGAAAATTTATCTTGCTTCCATGCAGGCCATCTCAGGCGCAGGATATGACGGCGTAGCCTCGATGGCTATCCTGGATAATGTCATCCCGTATATTGAAAAAGAGGAAGAGAAAGTAGAGACCGAGACTAAGAAGCTTCTCGGAGAATTCAACGGGAGCGAGATAATCGATGCGCCGTTTGCGGTGAGCGCAAGCTGCAATCGCGTTATGGTTATGGATGGTCACACGGAAGCGGTCTGGGTCGAGATGGCAGATAACCCATCGACTGAAGATATTAAACAGGCTTTCCTCGATTTTGATCCTGGGCTGTCGGACCTGCCTACGGAACCTACCCCGGTGATAGAAGTAAAGGAAGAAAAAGACCGTCCCCAGCCGCGCATGGACAGAAATCTGGGCGGAGGGATGACCGTATCTGTAGGACGCATCCGCCCCGGAATACGCTACATCTGTATGGGGCACAACACAATAAGAGGCGCAGCCGGCGCAAGTGTCCTGAACGCAGAACTCCTGAAAAAGATGGGAAAGCTTTAAAAAATAAATAACTTTTTAAAGAGTGCATCCTGCAAGGTATAATATGAGGGGATACTTTAAAAAATCAATTGAGAGGAGCAAAAATTTAATTCTGATCGCCGTTGCGTCATCACTTCTGGCATCAGCTGCCGGGTTTTTATGGGGATTGGTAAAGACACTTGTTATTATATTCAGCTTTGTTACAGGTTACGGGAAAGATCCCCTTGATATGATCGCCCTCATAGAGCTAATGGACATATTCCTTATTGCCACTGTCCTTTTTATTTTCGCAATGGGCATGTACGAACTTTTTATAGAGGATATATCTCTTCCGGACTGGCTTATCATAAGGAACCTTCACGACCTGAAGGTGAAGCTTGGCAGTGTTATAATTCTTGTTATGGGTATTATTTTCCTTGAGCATCTTGTGGAGTGGAAAGACCCGCAGGGAACATTATTTTTTGGCATCGCAGTTGCAGTGGTAGCTGCATCCCTCATAGCGTTCAGCTATTTTGGGGGAAAAGAATAATAGCAACAGCAATTATTCCCGGAGGTCCGGCGGCAGCATGTTGGGGATGCCGTCATCAATCGGGTAGCACTCCTTGCATTTCCCGCAGTACAGTGTTCCCTTTACGATCTCTTTTTCGTTCTCTTCCGTTACTTCAAGCACGAGGTCGCCCTTGCACATCGGGCAGCACAGGATATCCATCAGGTCTCTTTTCATTAATTGCACCTTGAACCCCTTAAATGCCGTTTTTATTATCAAGTTATCGGTAATTATAAAAGATGATACGTTGTTTAATGAAGTGAGAGAGGAAGGGCGGCTGCCGGTGGCAGGAATGCTGCTGAGAAAAGTCCCCTCACCTTCTGGACCGCGGACGCATTCAAGTGCGTAGGGTGAGAATCCTGGCTCTGGAACAGAAACGATACCGCAGCACAGAAATGCGATGAGCCCGAAAGGGCGAGGTCATGCGTGTGCGGATGGAACGGCGAATCCCCGCGGGTGCAAGCCGAAATAGGACAACAGGGCAGTCCAGACCTGTCCGAGTACGGCGCATAGCTGAATGCCGCATGAGCGCGACAAGGGCATTGCCCTTTGCGCTAAACATAAAGGGGCTTACTCTCCTCACTCAAATTTTAAAATACATCAAATAACATTTAAACGATAAAAACAATAATAAGAGTAGTATGGTTCTGAATGATTTGGATGATGTAATAGATGGCATTTGATAAAAAAGTATCCTACTTTTTGAATAAATACCTTGCCAGAATAAAGTCCATATATGCACCAGACGAGATGTGGCTCTGGGGGTCAAGAGCATACGGAAGCCCGGGTGAATATAGCGACATAGACCTCATTATTGTGTCTAAAAAGTTCTCTGATATAAAGTTCACAAAAAGGATGTATAAGTTCATCGAGTCCATAGGCTTACTAACCGACAGAAATGCTGAGGTTGTGGATGTCTTATGCTATACTCCCGATGAGTTTGCGCGGAAAAGAGAACAGATTAGTATAGTTAACGAGGCAATTAAAAAGGGGATAAGAATAATCTGAGAAAAATTTGTATAAAGAAAAGATTGATTTTAATACCCCTCCTTCTTATATAATGTACTATGCCCTCTATCATAGACCCGATTTACGGTCGTGTGGTGCTAAGCGAACTTGAGCAGCTCATTATCAATACTCCTGAGATGGCGCGCCTCCGCCGAATCCAGCAGCTTGGGCTTGCCGACCTCGCTTTTCCGGGTGCGAACCATACCCGTTTTGAGCACAGCGTTGGGACGCTTTTTATCGCCAATACGATGGCAAAGGCTCTGGATCTTCCTGAGGAAGAAATCGTAAAGGTGAGGCTCGCGGCTCTTCTTCACGATATCGGTCACTGCGCATTCTCTCATGTCGTAGAGAGCGTCCTGAAACGGAACCCAGCTTACCAGCCTGTAATAGACGGCAAGAAATTCGTGAAGCATGAGATGTTCACGAAATACATAATATCAAACTCATTCCACACAAAGCCTGAAATCGCGAAGCGCGCCGAAACTTCCGGTAGGGCGGAATCCTTTTTTGAAGAAATAGCTAAAATGGCAACAGGCGATGTCGATGCACTCCCGAAGCCCTATCTTGCCCAGATCATTTCTAATGACATAGATTCAGACAGGATCGATTTCCTGCTGCGCGACTCATACCACACTGGCGTTTCGCTCGGGCTTGTGGACGTGGACCAGATCGTGGGAAGCCTGACGCTGTGCAATGGCAGGATGGTTCTGGGGGGCGCTGCCAGTTATGATGAAGACATGGCTATGATCGCAGCCGAGTCCATGCTGATTGCAAGGGCGCATCATTATTCCGCGATAATCCATAACCCGAAAACCCAGGGAGCAAGGGTCATGCTGCTCCAGGCTCTTGAGAACGCGCTTGCCAGCTACGAAAGATCAGGAAAAGGCGTGAAAACGACCGTGGCTGGGTTTTTTACTTCATACATCGACAGCGACCTGTTGAACTTCATCGAAGCTAACGGAAATGCCAGCGCGAAAAAACTGATAAGTAATATCCGAAACGGTAATATCTGCAACGCTGTATCGCGCTTTACTCAGAAAACCCTTAATCCCAGGACGCGAATGGCGCTCTCCACGATCGCAAGGAACGGGGTGGCTAAAAAGATGTTCGAGGTGGAGCTTGCGAAGCGTTTCGCTTCCAGGTACGGGGCGCCCGTTCTTGTTGACCTTGATGTTGCAAGCGGTATCCCGAAGAGCACAAGGGTGAAAACCGGGGATGAGGAGGGATTTTTCTATGATGAATCCGCCCTTGCCAACGGTCTTGTGAGAGCCATCTCGCGCCAGATATCGCTGTGCGTCTTCTCAAGGAGCGGTGATGATTCCATGCTCTCGCAGGCATCGCACGAGCTCCTGCTCGGCATTGAGGACCTTTCGCCCAGGCTTTTGAACTTTATCAGGAACGAAACCTACCTGCCTATCGAAGGCCTTCTTCTCATATTCTACAGTGCGCACAGGCTGTTCAGCGAAGAATCCGATGGCAGAGTCATCATGCCCAGGCTTCGCAATATTAACCTGGTATACCGCCTGGTCAGGGAGCTCGGGAAGATGGAAAGGCTTCACAATTTATTTGACTACAGTTTCCATAACCGCTACGGGTTCCTATACAGCGACCGGCTTTTTGAGGATATACAGCTTCTCGTCGCGATGGGAATGGTGGACGAAGACCTGCGGTATTATGAAAAGAACGGCAGGTGGAGGCAGCGGTATGAGTATGTCCTGACCAGCGACGGTGTTGAATATGCGGAGATGATAGCGCCTGCGTACCAGAATGAATTAAAGATAATAGGCGATTATCTGGCTATGAATAAGCACTCTATTCCCAGGGATATGGTCAGCGTAGCCATAAGAAGATATAAAAAAGAGATAAAAGCAGGGTTATTTTCCTCCCAGTATTTTCACAGGAAATAGTAGCATGTAATTTTTTGGATGATTTTATATACCTTAAAAAAGTAAAAGATGTAAAAACGTAGAAGATGCAAAAAAGGTGGAAGTATGAAAGAAAAAATAAACCTCGAAAAAGACGATATTATTATAGTCCTGCTTATAATTATATTATTTTTGATAGCAATCGGCTTTTTTAAGCTGTTCTACTCAGTCCCCCGATAGTCCTGAATCAGCACGGAAAAAAAATAACAACAGAGAAGTTTTACTTCTCTGACATAACTTCTCTGATAACATCCTTCAGGGCATCTTTTAATCTGCTCTCAGGATTTGAGAGGTCTTCTGCGATTATATCAAGAACAAGGTCAAGACCGCCCGGACTTGAAGCCAGGTAATCTCTTATAATTGCATCCAGATTATCACAGCAATCAACGCACAGGTCTACTCCTTCTATTTCGGCATCGCTAACCGGTTCAATAGCAGCATGACAAAGGAAACATTCACTCATCTAAATCACCTGCGCCTTCAATAAAGCTGACTGCTTATTAATGTTATGGAATAATACATGCATAATGCATCTGAACCGATTTTGCCCGCGAATCAGACATATGTTGTGCAATCAATATCCAGGTACATCACGCAGGCTTTTCCCTTGCCCCAGTTCTGGCGCTGGACATCAACAGTAACGCTTGGCAGGTTCTTGACAGCATTAACAAGATACCTGTTCATCTCAAGGTTGCATGACGGAAGGCATATTATATGGTCGCTCACCTGTTTGCATTCAAGAAGCAACTCATAGAACGAATCGATTATCTGCCACGCATAGTCTATCTCGTTGCCCATGAACTCGCAGAACTCGTCATAATCGCTTTTCTGGAACGCCTCAATGAATGCGTCTTTCTCAAGAAGCGCCGTGAAGCACTGTATATACACGTCATGGAATGACTTCGGCTTGAATGGAAGGTTAAAGGCATCGCAGCATACTACTTCAAGCCCCTGCTTCTTCGCTTGTTTGCAGAGATCCATGTTGATGTCAATGCCCACAAACAGATTCCATTCCTTACCTCTTGTCTCGTACAGCTTTGAGTGGCTTCCGCAACTGATTTCCAGGATTGAGTTTGATTTGATCATGTTATTTCATCGTTTTATAATAGAATCTAATTAAGGTGTAACTTTCATTCAATTTTGATTTTATAGCCTGAGTAAGGAATAACATTAGCTATCAATTGATTAATATCATAAATAGCGCCCAAACAAAATTCAACTCCAAAATATGTAGGCTTAGAAATCTCACTGAAGATAAAAACTCCAATTCTATTTATTCTTTTATAATCAAATGCATTATTTTTCCTTTCTATTTTCAAACTAAAGGTAAATGATCTAGCATCTTCCGAATGGAGAACTCGGTCATAATATATTCTTGTAATAGTAACTTTTCCATCGGAATCGAAAATCTCTTTAAATGAAAGTGGCAATTTATCAAATAACATAAACTCATCGTCTGGTAAATAAATTCCATTGCTAGTTTTGATATTGTATATGACTATGGAAGAATTATAAATCATTCCTATTTGTATATTTTTCCCGATGCCAAAACCTTCATTTGTTAGTTTAAAAATTATTTCATCATGTTTTATCTCTTCTATTCCATCGGTTTTTTTAACAGAAGTCTTCGATCGCACAGCTTCACAATGCAACTGAAAAACAGGCGGTGGCGCTCTTCCGAAAAGAAGTGCCCTGATTTCCCATTCATCCATTTCTACAGTTTCAAAATTATGGCGATGGAAATAATATTCTTTTCCTTTATAGCTCACATAATGTACAACAGCATTGGTTTGCCAGACACGAATGATCGCAATCTCTTTATTGGAGTCTTTTGACCATGTGAATGTTTTTACCAAAGGAGTTGGATTTAGATGAGGAAATATTGAATCAGTTATAGTATCTTCGATCCATTTTCTGATAGGGATTGTAAATTCACTTTTATCGATTCCATCAATTTCTTCTGGATATTCATCTTTTATTACTTTTTTACCATTGATTTCTTCAATTTCCTCTTTTTCTCTGACGCCAATTACAAAAAACCGCCTGCGGAATTTGCAAAACTGGTAACCCATTTTCTGAGTTTAAATTTACCTTCTGGGGTGTTTTTAAGAAAGTCGCCTCCTTTAAACTCAAGCTGAACGCTTTCTTTCTCTTTTTTGTCGATTAGCTCATTAATATAATTTTCATCCCAGTTATCAATATTTCTAAATTCCATTTTTCTTCCTTAATTTCCTTTAAATACATTATTTACATATTAAATGTAGTGTTCGCTAACATACTGCCAGGTTTTTTATACTGATTATAGCTTAAAAGGCGGTGCGTAGGAAATATTTGTTACATGGAACATGCTGCAATGGGCATTACACTTAGTTTAAGTCAGGTCATATAACAAGTTTTAATATCCCCTGTGACTTCTTAAATTCAGTGATTATTTGAACATAAGGCTCCCATACTTTAAGCAAGAAAGCTGGTATACCTGCGGACCAGCTTGTTTACGCATGGTTCTTGCTTTCTTTGGAGTCACAAGAACTGAAACAGAAGTAAAGGCAGCTTGCGGTACTACTGAACTCGGCACAACGCCAGTGCAAATATCAGCAGCCGCTCAAAAATCCGGTCTGAAAGCCACTTCGGTCAAGAATGCAAACATTGATGACCTTAAACAGGAAATAAAAGAAGGAAAGCCAGTAATAGCACTGATCGACCCGAGCTACCTTTACGGCGGCGTAAGTGGTTTTGGTCATTTCATCGTTATAGTTGGCTTTACGGATACAGAACTCGTTTACCATGACCCTGATGTACCTGAAGGAGAATTCATGCAATGCAATCACGAAGCATTCCGTGCAGCATGGAATGCCACTCGCTGTTGGATGATCAAAATCGACAAGGAGTAATATGTATAAAGAAATCTACGAAAAGGCAAAAGAATACCTTATCGAAAATATAGGTGAATTAGTATCAGCAGGCGATGTTTACTATGACGCACAACAGAACACCTGGAATGTTAAAATAATTGCAAAAACCCCACATGGGATATTGATATTGGGAGAAATGCGTCTTGATCAGAATAATAACGTAGTCGACGTGCCAGAAAAAGAGATGCTCCTCGGCATTCTGAAAGCCAAATTACAGGAAGATCGTGTACTTGTTGATGTCCCGCGTGCTGAACTACCACGAGTTAAAAGTATGATACGTGGTGTGCGGATTTATGGTTAAAACCCAATAGCACAGTGAACCCTCAATTTTTAGCCATCTTCTTAAAATACCAGAACAATTTCAAAAACCTTATAACTAAACCCGGCGATTCTCTCCTTGTGATCAAATATGGTCGTTAAAGTAGGATTCATAAAACTTGGAAATCTCGGCACCTCGCAGGTAATCGACCTGTTACTTGATGAGATCGCAGCCAGAGAGGGAATTGCAGTACGTGTATTCGGAACAGGCGCCAAGATGGGGAAGGATGAGGCGCAGGAAACAGCCTCTTTCAAGAACTGGGGACCGGACTTCGTTGTCATGATAAGCCCCAACTCAAGCGCACCTGGCCCGACGGCGGCGCGGGATGTCTGGAAAGGTACTCCGGTGATAGTGGTCTCAGACGGTCCGACCAAGAAAGAGGACAGGGAGAAACTGGAACAGGCAGGCTTTGGCTACATTATACTGCCCGTTGACCCGTTAATAGGGGCAAAAAGGGAATTCCTTGACCCCGTCGAGATGGCATCATTCAATAGTGATGCACTCAAGGTGCTGTCCATAGGCGGCGCAATAAGGCTTGTCCAGACAGAGATCGACAAGGTAATAGACCAGGTCGCAGCCGGAACAAAGCCCCCGGCGCTTCCAAAGATCCTTGCAAAGCCAGAGAAATGCGTCGAGAGCGCCGGGTTTTCAAACCCATACGCAAAAGCCAAGGCGCTGGCAGCCCTCCACATAGCTACCAAGGTTGCGGAAATCGATTTCCCCGCCTGCTTTGTACTTAAAGAGGTAGACCAGATCGCAACTGCAGCAGCCGCAGGACATGAGGCTATGCGCGCAGCAGCAAGGCTCGCAGATGAAGCTCGTGAAATGGAGAAAGCGAATGACTCCATCCTCAGAAAACCACATGCAAAGGATGGAAGACTGCTGACCAAGACAAAACTTCTTGAGAAACCCCAGTAAAACAGGATTTTAAGGAAGTGATTTTTTTTCACTTCCTTTCTGATTTTTGGATTTCTGTATATTTTTCAAAAAATATATTATACTTAAAATAAGATTTACACTTTTATCTGTTCCGGAGAGAAGCCTTTCTGGATAAGAACAGCTTTCATCCGGTTCCTATGATTTCCCTGGAGCTCGATAACATTATCTTTTATCGTTCCGCCGCAGGCGAATTTGGACTTCAGATAGCTCGTTAGCTCCTGCAGGTTAATCTCAGTGGGGTTAAGACCCTCTATCACCGTGACTTCCTTCTTGTATTTTCTCGTATCTACCTTTACTATTATTCTCTGCTGCTCTTTTGCCACTTCTTCGCATATGCAAAGTTCTTTTGGCAGTCCGCAGACAGTACACATTTCTGAACTCATTTGTTGGATTAATACCTCCATTCTTATATTACGCAAGAGAGTTATATAACTTCTTGATGCTCCACATATTAAAATATAATGGTATGGCGATTGCAGAGAATGTCGAATTTGCAAGGACGGTAGTGAGCCAGACGCTGGGCCTGATGTTCCGCAGGCATATCCCGCCCGGTTATGCGATGATATTCGTACTGGGGAAGCCCACTTCAGTTAATGTACACATGCTATTTATGCGGTCCCCCATCGACGTTATCTTTTTAAACAATGAAAAGAAGATTGCAGGGCTTTCCAGGTTAAACCCCTGGACCGGGCATAAAGCCATGAAGAACGTAAAATACGTTATTGAGACGCACGCCGGCTCAGTTGAAAGATACAATCTTTCGATAGGCGGGCAAATGGAGTTTGAAGATATCTGAGATGAATATGACATTATCCGGAAAATTAACAGAAGATAAAGTAATACTGGACGGACAGGCGATCGAGGGACTATACGACACGAGTTTTTACGGGCGTCCCAGGGCTGATTCTCTTGAGCTATCTCTCACTGAAAGTGCGTACCTTATGTACACGGGGAAGATAACAGTTAAATCCGAAGGTAAGGAGCTTGGTTTTAAACAATTTTTCCTTAAAGCTTCTTCTATAGCAAAAAATTTTGAATTATCGTATGTGGTTTACAAAGACCTGAGAGAAAGGGGATATTATCTTCAGCCTTCGGTTACCGGTTTCAGGGTATATCCGCGCGGCGGGCATCCGGGGAAGACGCCTGCCGAATTCTTTGTGTTCGTAACCTCGGAGAGGATACCACTATTGCTTTCAGAGCTGAGAAAGCATCTTGATACCGTGGAGAATTTAAAGAAAAGGCTGGTCCTGGCAATCGTGGACGAGGAGAGCGATATCACCTATTACGAGGTGAAAAAAACGCTCCTGTCGGGTTCCTGCGAATTAAGGCTGGACAGCTCACTATCAGTAGCAAGCCTTCTTGAAGACAGGGTAATGGTCTGGGACTCCGATGTATCAGGCTTGCTCCATAACAAAGGGTTTTTTGGCAAACCTATGGATGAAGGGCACCTGCAAATGTCGCTTGTTGAATCCTGCTACCTGTTGAGCAAAGGTGTCCTGGGTATTGAACAGAGAAACCATGAGGCACTGGATATTGCAGGATTTTTAAGGATCGCATCTGATATTGAAAATGATTTCGCGATAAAATATAAAGTTTATGAGCAGTTGCGAAATAGCGGGCTTGTCCCCAAAACCGGGTTCAAATTCGGAACGCATTTTCGCGTTTACAAAGACATAGAGGATATTTCAAGCCTGCCCCATTCGGATTACTTGATACATGCTATAGCGCATGACCACGTTTTTTCGCTGCAACAGCTCTCACGCGCTGTGCGGCTCGCCAACAGCGTAAGGAAAGAAATGATATATGCAGCCGTGGACTCCCGGGTTGATTTCCTGGTTATAGGAAGGATGCGGCTGTAATAACGGTCAAAACCCCATTATCACCAGTAAAACAGCCGGCATCAGCCATCCATTGGATCGGTTTACTCGTCTTCTTTTCTTTTGCGCTTGACAACTTTTTCAAGCTTCTTGGCCCACATATCTTCTACTTGCGTATATTCACATTCAAGATAATGCGTTACCGCTTTAGCCAGCGCATCCTTGGTACTGCTCTCGCCCGTTTTCTGCTTCAGGGCTTCGATGTCGTCGACCGTAAGAACAGTCTGCGCATGCATTATTTTTGCCATATTTACCTCCTATTGATTGTTTTTACTTTGATTAGGTCTTTCGTTAGGTTTCATCATCATGAGGATAGTATTTAAACATTGCGCAAAAATTCCAGTGAGAAACCTCACCTACATCTACATCATCAGCATTTCCAGCCAATCCGAAATAAGGGAGTAAAGGCTTATTTTCTCCTGATGACCAGGTAAGCCAGCGTTAATATGAATATTGCGGCTGGAGCGCCAAAGCCCGGTGTTTTTGATGTCTCAGCCGGCTGGTTCCCGGTCAGTTGGGGGTTTTCTTTTGCTACCCCTGAAAGGCTGTTCTCAGTCTGGTTCAATTCATCGTTGGCATGTGCATTAGATTCCAGGGCAGCAGTATAATCTTTTTTCCAGTATGACTGTAGCGCCTGATTGGTGTTGTAATCCTCAGCATTATTCAGGTGAGTCTTTGCTTCTGAAACATCTGTCCCTTTCTTTTCTGCTTCGTTAATCCGGGCTTTTAATTCCCTCCATTTTATATCCGTTCCGGTTATCTTATTTAATACACTTGAGTACGAGCTTTTTATGCTGATAGTGTCCCCTATATGCAGTTTATCGGGAGACCATGTTGGGACCATGCGGTCGTACTGGAACAGTATCCTGAAAGGTGTTGGCGTGACCGATGTTACTTCAACAGATTCCGGAAGGAAGACCTGGGCTCTGATATCGGCATCCGCGGGTACTGAAACATCAGCGCTTTTTCCTGAAGAAACAGCCTGGGGCGAATTAACTGGTATATCTATCGAATAATTCGAATCTTGTTTTACCGCCCAGTTTGCAGCTTTGAGACCAATACGCCCGTTCCATTTCTTTCCTGCTTCGACCGGCTTATCAAAAGTGACAATTATATTTGCTTTACCCGAGACGATTTGTTGTTTCACGCCCGGGGAATTAAAACTCATGCCACCCTCGCTGCTGACCGTGACTCCGGTACTCTGGTTGTCTTCTATTTCAACTCCGGGTACAGGAGATGTAAACGAAAAACCTTCAAGGGGTGAAGAGCCGTTGTTGTCGAATTCAGCCTGAATGACCTCTTCAACAACCCCGTCGTCATGCAGTGTTACGTTCAATACCCATCTGTTAAGGGCTACCTGGGCTGCTGAAACCGGATATACGGTCAGCAGCATTATCAGAAAATAAACAAGAATTTTCCTAGTCGTCATTTTATCACACTTCTCATAAAAACATTCATAATTCATATTCTTTACGCTGTCCTGAATGCTTTCAGTAATCGTTAAGTACTTTCCGTTTAATAAAATCACGTATGTTCCCAATCACACGCATGCGAAGATTACGCTCGTCGAAGTTGCGCCCGCTTGTGAGCGAAACCGAGCTTGATGTCAAGGACCTGATCTGCCCTGTATTTGTGGATGAAACCATAACTGAACCTGTGGAGATTAACTCGATGCCGGGCTGCTCCCGCCTGCCTCTTGATATGATCGCAGATGAAGCGGAGTGCATAGCGGATATGGGAATCCCTGCTCTTATCCTGTTCGGGATACCGGCAGAGAAAGATGAGATGGGAACCCATGCTTATGGTGAGGACGACGTGACCCAGAAAGCGGTCCGCGCCATTAAGAAGGAAGCTGGGAACGATATTATAGTCATTACTGACCTCTGCCTCTGCGAGTACACATCCCACGGGCACTGCGGTGTGGTGAATGAAGCTCATGAGATCCTGAACGACCCCACACTTACGATCCTCGGGAAGACCGCTGTAAGCCACGCCCGCGCCGGTGCTGATATCGTTGCGCCCTCCGGGATGATGGACGGGATGGTTAAAGCGATACGCAGCGCTCTTGATGATAACGATTTCAAGGATGTGCCCATAATGTCCTACGCTGCAAAATACTGCTCTGCATTCTACGGTCCGTTCAGGGAAGCGGCAGGCTCAGGCTACGCCTTTGGCGACCGCGCATCGTACCAGATGGATATCGGGAACTCGGATGAAGCCATGCGGGAGGTCGCACTTGATATCGAGGAAGGGGCGGATATCATCATGGTCAAACCCGCGCTGCCTTACCTCGATGTTATTTACCGCGTAAAAAAGAAGTTCGGGATGCCTACCGCCGCGTACCATGTGAGCGGTGAGTATGCCATGATAAAAGCCGCAGCACAAAACGGCTGGCTCGATGAGCGCAGGGCAGTGTATGAATCGCTGCTGTCAATAAAGCGTGCGGGCGCGGATATGATCCTTACGTATTTTGCAAAGGACGTAGCTAAAGAGATCGCTTCGAAGTAATGCCGGACTATAATACCCACAGGGTCTTTAACTACCTCGCGTTCCTTGTAATTTCAGTCCTGCTCTTCAAATTGCAAATAGTTATCACCGACCTAAAGCTATTCCTTGCGCTGGGCATCGGTTTCTATGTAGGCACGGATTTCATAACACCAGACCTGGATATTGAAAGCACGGCGATAAAAAGGTGGGGCAAGCTGAAGGTCATATGGCTTCCTTATAAATGGCTGTTCAAACACGGGCAGAGTTCCCATAATATCCTGTACGGAGCAATAGTGAGGGTAATATATTTTAGTATTATAATTCTTAGTGTATATTATCTCCTGTTCAGGTCGCTTCCCCCCGAAACAATGATCTCTTCTGTTTATGTTTTTATTTTTCTTGTAGGAATTGTAATAGCCAATGCGCTGCATATAATACTGGATGTTTTGTTCTGATAGTTTTCAGGCGATACTCATAATATCCCAAGGCAAAAAATCCAACGCCGCTACATTTAAATATCTTCCAATCATTATAAAAAATAACATAACCTGAATTATATCGTGAAAAATACCTGGTGGTGGAGATTTGAAAAAATATTGTATACCAGTGCTCCTTGTTTTTGTGCTAATTGCCGGATGCACAGCACCTGATGGTGATAAGATGGCAGCTTCAACCACGCATGATGTAAGCCCGTCGCCTGCACCTATCCCCATGTCTCTTAACACTCCTCCAATATCCCCTGTCCAGACTGTCAGCTCTCCTGCTGCTACACCGAAGCCTGCCGAAATTATCCAGAAATTTAATGAGAAAACCCATGCATCGGCGTATGAGAACAAATCCGTGGCTGTGGAAGTGAATTACCGGGAATATGTGGACTGGTTCATGGCCCACAACCTCAATATAAGGATATACACGCCTGAGGAATATGTATGCGGGCAGTATACAGTGGATATGATCAACGACTCTACGAAAGCCGGATATAAAGCCTATTTTGCGGCGATCACGTTCACAGACGGTTCAGGACATGCACTGCTCTCGTTCAAATCGACAGTATTCGGCTATTCTTCATGGTATTTCTTTGAGCCCCAGACGAACAAGCTGATGAGTCAGGAAACAATAGAGCAGGTGCTCAACCAGAATTTAGGGAAAACTGTTGCGGAGGTCAATGTTTATGGCTATTTCGATGATGCCGGGGATAAAGACCCGACGACATGGCGGTTCGCTTATCCGCTGTATACTAAAAAATATTAGGTTACTGGATAGTCGCCTTCAGGATTTTATCGCCTTTTTTGATCTTCGCGGCAACATCCTGACCCTCGGTCACCTGCCCGAATACTGCATAGTTCCTGTCCAGGAACTTTGCGTCCTCAAGGCAGATATAGAACTGCGAGCTTGCGCTGTTCGGGTCCTGCGAGCGTGCCATTCCCACGGCGCCCTTTTTGTGGGTGAGCGAAGGCGCTATCTCAAGAGGGATGGTCTTGTCTGAGCCGCCCGTGCCGTTCCCCTTTGGGTCGCCGCCCTGTATAACGAAGCCAAGCTCGACGCGGTGGAAGGTTAAGCCGTTGTAGAAGCCTTTATTAGCGAGATCTATAAAGTTTTTTGTCGTGATCGGTGCTTCCTTTTCATGGAGTTCGAATTTTATCGTTCCTTTTACGGTTTCTAAGACTGCTGTTCGATTAGGCATGATTATCAGGGTGGCTTAGAGGGGGTTATGGTATATGTGCTTTTTGAAAAGAATTTTTACCCTGTCCATTCCCTTCATCCTGATATATCAACGCACTGCTGCTCTCTACCCCGATACCACTCTTACCTTTCGCTTGCCTCTTAACAACCTGAAGATGCGCTCAACCAACTCAGTTTAAAAGATTTGGGATACTTATATTTTTTATATACTTTTATACTAATATTACTTTTCCACCAACAAATCATAAAAACTAATAACCAAATAAAACAATATCTTGCCCAAATGCCCCCGACTGAAATCAAACTCGTAAAAGAACTCGGCTACGAACGCATCGAGTGCACCTGCGGCATGGCAGTCCTGTCGAAAGACCCAACACCTGAAATAACCGCCACCGTAAAGAAAATAGCAGTGGAAGAAGGAGCGAAATTCTCAATAATCGATACCTCAGTCCATCCTGAGGTAATTAAAAAGTATAATATCAGGGAACTCCCCGCAGTGATAATCGGGAAAAATACATACAGTATAGACGAAAATATCCTTCGCTCAGCTATACGGAAGGAGAAGGCATGACCGAAGACGACGAGCTTGCACAGATACGGAAAAAGAAGCTTGAAGAGCTGATGAGGCGCAAGCAGGAAATACTGGCCCCAAAACCTCCTGCAGTTATCGAAGTGTTCACATCACCCACATGCCCCCACTGCCCGAGAGCGCTTTCGATGGCAAAAGAGCTTGCAATGCAGATTCCCGGCATCCAGGTCGTGGAGCAATCGACAGCAACGCCGCAGGGCTATGCAAAGGCGGCGCTGTACGGCGTACAGGCAGTTCCCACCATATTCATCAATGGCAAACGCGCTTTTGTGGGAGCGCCGCCATCGATCGAGGCGCTGAGAAATGCGGTAAAAGGTTAGACTTCATCTTTTCTTTTTTAGAGCATAAGTTAAATAGCATGAAAAATCATTGAAAATGTTTGAGGTGAGATTATGTACGTTTTGGATACCCCAGATGATATCATCGATATCAGAAAAGTAAACATGAAGCATAATATTATGCGTGGCGCTTGGTGGCTTATAGTTGCAGCCTTTATCCTGCCAGCGCTATCAGCCCCGGTCATGGCTGAGGAGAACATCATACAGTTCCGCTCTATCGAGGACCCCTCAACGCCTCCCGACCCTGCGGTGTGTTCCGCAGCTCCTTTCGATGTGAACGCCAAACTTGGAGCGTCTTTCTGGTCTTTTCAGACGCGTGCCAGCGATGGTCTTGTTGTCAACGACCAGATAAACCGCATCGGAAATGCGACTGCCTGCATACGAATAGTCAGCTTTGCTTTCCCGCCGTTCACAACTGACCCGTTCTACATCAAGTTTACTCTTGACAACGGAGATTACGCAGGAGAATATGAGGGGCTTGGCAACTGCACTATAATCAGCAATGATGTGCCGATGTCGAAACTCATTCTCGCAGGCTGCAACCTGAGGATTGTGAGCGCGCCTTCGGATTCAATAAGCGGCGCGATGACAAGCATGAGCGTTTTCAACCCGTTCAAGCTTCCCGGCTTCAATACAGGGTCGATGTGGACGCTCCACCTGTACAGAAGTTGATCAAAACGTGGCGTGCCCTGGGCAGGGGCGCCACAACATTATTACTTCAAAATCAGACTTCAAAAGGTATGCGTTCTATCGCAGCTCCCATGAGGTCGCTTATTTCCACTCCCCCTTTTACCCCGCGAATCTCCATTCCATCAAACTCGTCAGCGCCGCATAGTATATCCTGCTCAGGATGCGTCCCCGGGGTTATGCTGCAACTGAGCCGCGTCCTGTCCCCGACAGAGACCACGATTTTAAGGCGTTTTGATGCCGGATGGTTCTTTGGCAGGACAATGAAAGGCGAACCCACCTCGCGTATCATGTAAAGCACGCATTTCAAGCCGTTCACGGTCTTTTCATCCGTCCCGAAACCCGAGGCTACAAGCAGGTTATCAGGCTCAAGCGCCAGAAGTATCTCCTCTTTCTCTGTTTCAAGGAAAAACTGGTTGTTCTCTCCTACTTTTACAATACCAAGGGTACCTTCCTTTCCCCGGAGCAGGAGCATCTCATTATTATTTAACGGGATCATTCATCTTTAAACATGGGTTTTACATTGGCTGAGTGGCAGGAGGGGCATATTACTTTTCTCCCGACGCCTCTGAACTCGTTTTTGCAGTCACCGCACTTGTAGAATTTCGCCTCAAGTGTCTGGATTTCGATATTGAACGCATCACCGACGCTGCACATGCTATTTCACCTCCGAATATAATGATTGTATATGTTTAATCTTGCTCTGGTTATATTAAACTTTCTTAATCTCGCTCCATTACTTTCACACCGCTCACATTAGATTTATAATCATAAGAGATATTATTCACCGAATGAGCGATGTGCAGTACATTAGCCACCCTCTCATAAAGCCGGATACGGTAGAACAGAGGTTATACCAGCTTTCCCTGGCCGGGGAAGCCCTTAAAAGGTCAACCCTCGTAGTTCTCCCGACCGGTCTCGGTAAGACTGTAGTCGCGCTCCTTGTAATGGTCTCCTGCCTTCCCAAAGGAAAGGTCCTCGTCCTCTCACCCACAAAACCACTTGTCGAACAACACGCAGCCTTTTTTAAGAGCACACTTACGATATTGCCTGAAACCATAGTCCTGTTCACGGGCAGCACACCGCCGCAGAAACGTTCATCGATGTGGGAGAGCGCCCAGGTCGTGGTCTCAACCCCGCAGGTAATAGAGAACGGCCTCCTTGGGAAAAAAATAACACTTGAGGACGTTTCGTGCATAATCTTTGATGAGGCGCACAGGGCAACGGGGGATTACTCGTATGTGTACATTGCAGAGAAGTATGCCCAGCAGAACAAAGAGCCTCTCGTACTCGGGATAACCGCAAGCCCGGGCAGCAAACAGGATAAGATACAGGAAGTATGCGCAGCCCTTCACATCAGTTCTGTCGAGATGAGAACGGATTCAGACCCCGATGTCAGGCCTTATATTTTCGATAAGGATATCGAATGGAGATACGTGTCGGTCCCGATAGAGATCAAGGGATTGAAACAACTGATGGACAGTATTCTGACCGACAGGCTGAATAAGTTACGCGAGCTCGGTTTTATTTCGCCTTACCAGACGAAATTATCAAAGAGGGAAATGCTCGATTTGCAGGCGCGGATCCAGTCGCAGCTTCGCTCATCTTCCCCTGACCAGAAGGTGTATAAAGGCATATCCATCCTCGCCGAGATCCTGAAGCTCAGCCATGCCATAGAAATATCGGACACGCAGGGCGCATCAGCGCTGTCTAAATATTTCGAGCGGCTTGAGAGCGAAGCGCGGTCACAGAATGGTAGCAAGGCTGCAAAAAGGCTCATGGAAGACCTGAACATGCGCAGGGCAGTGCACCATCTTGCGGGATGCAATGGCGATAATCCGAAACTTAACGCAGTAAAAGAACTTGTCGGGAAACAGGTGCTTGGCTCCCCGCAATCCCGGATAATCGTCTTCACCAACTACAGGGATACGGCAGAGCTTGTTACGGGTGCTCTTAAAGAAGTGGACGGCGTAAAGCCTGTGAGGTTCGTGGGACAGGCGAGTAAAAGCGGGGATACGGGCCTGACCCAGAAGCAGCAGGTCGATATCATCCAGAGATTCAAGGACGGTGAGTACAATACACTTGTGGCTACCTCTGTGGCTGAAGAGGGGCTGGATATCCCTGCCACAGACCTCGTGGTATTCTTTGAACCCATCCCGTCAGAGATACGCAGCATCCAGCGAAAAGGAAGGACAGGAAGAAAACACGCAGGCAGGGTGGTGATCCTTATGGCAAAAGGGTCAAAGGATGAAGCGTATCACTGGAGCAGCAGCAGGAAAGAAAAAACCATGCTGAGGACGATGCAAAACATCAATGGTGAACTGGAGCTCCAGTCAAAAGCAAAAGAAGCAGGAGAAGCAGGTGAATCAAGCCAGCAAACTGAGGACGATGGGCAGAAAAAGCTACTGGATTTTCCTGATAAAAGGATACAGGTGCCGGAATCCGAAAATATTTCCCCGAAGGTTTATGTTGACCAGAGAGAAATCCGCTCCCCTGTTGCACGGGCGCTTGAAAAGCTCGGAATGGAAGTAGAATTGAGGACGCTGGAGGTAGGGGACTATGTGGCAAGCGACAGGGCTGGCATCGAGAGAAAAACAGTGGAGGATTTCCTGAGCACGCTCATGGACGGGAGAGACCTTTTCGGACAGATATCAGACCTTGCACGCACTTTTGAACGCCCCCTCCTGATAATAGAGGGCGAAGGGCTCTACACGACGAGGCAGATACATCCCAATGCCATACGCGGTGTCCTCTCGTCCATTGCAATCGACTTCGGGGTGCCGATAATCTTCAGCAAGGATGAAGAAGATACGGCGGCGTTGATAAGCGTAATAGCGAAAAGGGAACAGATAGATAACAAGACAGGGATAAACCTGCACGGGAAAAAGACAGCCCCCACGCTTAAAGAACAGCAGGAATATGTGATATCATCCATTCCTGAGATTGGACCGGTCGTGGCGAAGAACCTGCTCCAGCATTTCGGGAGCGTGGAAAAGGTCATGCTGGCGTCCCGTGAGGAACTGATGAAGGTGGGGCTTGTCGGGCCAAAGACGGCGGACAGGATTAAGGAAGTGGTGAGCGGGGAGTATAAGGGTTGATATTTGAGAGTGCCGCTTCACTCCCCGGTTTTGCTGTACCACTTCTTTAAAACTTGTTCTGCCGGCTTGCCTCTGATGTTGTAGCCCTTGTCCTGCTGGTCGTGGCGCCAGTAGCCGAAGGTATAAGTACCGACAATCCATGGTCTGTCTGCAACAGCCTTCATCAGGGCTTCATAAACATACGCCTGCTCCCTGAAGTCGTTATTAGTATCATCTTCGGGTTTCCATACATCTACAGCGCGGGAGTTCACAAGATATTTGCCTGTGGAACCGCCCTGCGCGCTTGGGAATGCGATACTTATTAACACTAACGGCTTGCCTGTTTTTTCATATACGGGCTTCAAATACCTGTCGAACTGTTCTCCTGCATTCTTTTCAAGCCCTTCCAGTGCCGGGTTGTCTTTGTCGCTTATTCCCTTCCACCAGGAGATCCCTATAAAATCCACTTCGTCCAGGATTGATTGGAATTTTTTCATATCGATTGAATAAGAATCCGCAAGTTTCCCGGTTGGATTGAAATCATAGTAGATTTTGCCTTTGTATACTTTCCTGACTTCTTGTATATCTTCAACCCATTTCTTCCAGGACTCGCCAGGTGAATTTCCCCATGTGGTAAAACCCGATAACGTATCATAATCCGCACCTATATCCATTGCCTCCACCCCTTCTTCCTGGGCGATTTTAGCGATATCCAACAGGTACTCCCGCCTGGTTTTGTAATATTGCGCCCACCATTCATCTGACCGCTTTTTTGTTATTACTTCAGCAGGAATATCCATCCATACCTGGTTCCTGAAGATTACTTTAAGACCTGCGCTCTTAGCCGCCCTTACCTCGTACCTGATTGCCTTTTCGGGGTAGCAATAGCTGCATGTTTTATTCAACTTGATATTTTCATCGGTTATATCCACAGTCCATGTAGGGGAATACTGAACATAGCTGGCTTTATCCTCTACTATCCGCTTAACTGTATTCTCTGTCTCTCCATTATCAAAGAAGACATTCCACCAGTAGTCTATTACGGCGATACCTTTCTGGAAATTCAATCCGCTGACACGGGGCGAAAATTTTGCGGTTTCCTGAGGTATTTCTACATTGGGAGGTTCATTTAAAAGCCATCGCCATTTTTTTACAGTATCGAACTGTGTGAGACTCTTAGGAGGTTCGAATCTTATTTTTCTCTTTTTAAACCAGTCCCCATTGACGTCAGTGGATGTAACTTCCTCACTGGTTTCATAGCCTACATTGTTGCGGTCATAGCCGTAGTAAACATCTTTGTAAGGAGGGACTAATATCTCGGCTTTCCAGGTGGTACTGTTTACACGGGTCATCTTTGTGGCGGGAAAATCCCGGCTATAGATGTATACCTCGTCGTCCCCGGGAGTTACCTCCGGGACAGTGACTATAAAAGTAACATTTGGTGTAATGCCAGACCCGGCATTCCCATTTGTTTCCCCGCACCACGGAGGAGAAGGCCAGGGTCCCCGGGGCGGGCATATGCCGGATGATGCCATGAGAATTGCGAGCACGGAAAAAATGCCAATAAGTATTAATGAGAGCTTTAATATTTTTCTCATAAATATTTCTTATTGTTTTTAGTATTTAAAATATTTTCTATACAATGATTTTCCCATATATGATGAAGAGTACACAGTTAAAGGTTAGCAGGGTTTTTACCCTAAGCTGTATCAAACCGTCTCACACTGACCTTCTAACTCTTCGGAGATTGAGATGAGCGAAAACTATAATACGGCGTGTAAAGGAACTATCTCACTAAATAAAGAGTGGGTAATTATGAAAGATAAACAACTAACAACTAATCAAGGGGTTCCTGTCACCGACAACCAGAATTCACTGACTGCCGGTGAGCGTGGACCTGTATCGCTGCAAGATGTTCATCTGATCGAGAAGCTAGCTCACTTTGACCGCGAGCGCATCCCGGAGCGTGTGGTTCATGCCAGGGGAGCTGGCGCCCACGGCTACTTCCAGGTGTATGAGAGCATGGCGAAGTATACCTGCGCGAAATTCCTTCAAGATCCCAAGAAGCAGACACCGATCTTCGTCCGTTTTTCTACTGTGGTCGGCGCACGAGGGTCTGCAGATACGGCTCGTGATCCAAGGGGCTTTGCTGTGAAGTTCTACACCGAAGAAGGGAACTACGATTTGGTAGGAAATAACCTTCCAGTGTTTTTTATCAGAGATCCTATCAAGTTCCCTGATATGGTGCATGCCTTTAAGCCTGCACCGGATACTAACATCCCTACTAGCTCGTCAGCTAACAGTCGTTTTTGGGATTTCATCTCACTTACTCCAGAATCGACTCACATGATCACCTGGCTCTTTTCTGATCGTGGCACAATTAAGAGCTACAGGAAAATGGAAGGATTCGGTGTAAATACCTACAATTGGGTGAACGCGGAAGGCGAGGCTGTTTATGTTAAGTACCACTGGAAGCCAAGAGAAGGGGTAGAAACGATCGACCGCCATGAAGCCACTCGCCTTGCGGGAGAGGACCCGGACATGGCCACACGTGATCTGTATGAGACCATCGCCTCAGGTAAGACAGTAGAATATGAAATGAATATCCAGCTCATGGAGATTGCTGATGAATTGAAGCAGAGTTTTGACCCATTGGATCCCACAAAGACCTGGCCCGAGGATAAATTTCCACTTATGCCTGTTGGTAAAATGGTGCTTAATCGCAATCCGGAGAACTACTTTGCTGAAGTGGAACAGGCTGCTTTCTCCCCTGGTTCCATAGTCCCAGGCATTGAGCTTTCAGCCGACAAACTCCTGCAGGGCAGAGCCTTTTCCTATGCGGATACCCAGAGGCATCGAATTGGAACCAATTACCTGCAACTTCCAGTCAATCGGCCCAAGGTGGCGGTCAGCAACAACCAACGCGATGGTGCTATGCAATACGCGCCCTATGGTGGAGGAACGGTCAATTACGAGCCCAATACTCTGGCAGGCGGGGTGCCCCATGAGGCCCCGGCGACTGGAACTCCAGCCGTTTATCACGTTGAAGGCAATATCATTCGCAAGAAAATTACCTTAAAGGACGACTACACCCAGGCAGGTGAACGCTATCGTTCACTTAGCAAAAGGGATCAGGACCACCTGGTGGATAATATCGTTGACTCTTTAGGCAAGGCTAAAAAACCTATCCAGCATAGCATGGTGGATAACCTTACCAAGGCTGACGTAGAGTTTGGCAAGCGCGTGGCAAAAGGGCTGGAGATTAAATAGTCGTCCTCATTTCCACATACTTAAGAGTGCTCTCATCATGGCGAGGTATGCGGCGGCGCACGCGGAAGCTGGGCATTGAGTTCAATTGACTGCGCCGTGCCCTAACACCGCACCGCCAAGTTCGTACGAGTTCGTATCAGTTCGTTGTTTTTTATAAAAGACTGCCGCCCCGCCTTACGTTCTTCGCGCTCTTTGCGGTGAGCTCATACATGTAGTTGCATCGCTTTTATTACTATTCCCTCCAATAACTTCTGTATGGATCATCCGTATTTAATCAGGTTCCTGATAGGCGGCGCAATAATTGCAGGAACAACGTGGGTTGCAGAATATTTTGACCCGAAGCTTGGAGGCATCATTGCGAACATACCCTCGGCAACAATCATAAGCCTGTTAATGATCAACAGTGTCCTGGGCGAGAAAGGGGCAGTCCTTTTTGCGAAGGGAGTTGTGGTCGGGAATATACCCTGGTATGGTTATATTTTCGCCGTTATCCTGCTCACCCAGAGAATAGGTCTTGTGAAAAGCCTTGCCATCGGCATGGTAATCTGGCTTGTGCTTGTTCCGGTTACATGGAGGCTTTCCAGGTTTGTTTAAGTGATGATGCTGGCTTAGTGAACGCAAAAGGCTTAATTAATAAAATGCGAAACCTGTTATAGCAAATATGTCTCATAAGTTCGATGTAAAGAGAGCAGAGATCCTTGACAGTCAGGATAGAAAGCAATTCCTGAATCCGGATAATATTCTGGACAGGATAGGTCTGAACAGGAAGATGGTACTTGCCGATCTTGGTTGCGGGACAGGTTTTTTCACGATACCTGCGTCGTTGCGTATCAAAAAAGTGTACGCGCTCGACGTGCAGCAGGAAATGCTTGATATTTTGCAAGACAAAATAAAAAAACAAAAAATCGCCAATATCGAGACCATCTTATCGGAAGAGTCATCAATACCGCTGCCTGACGGTTCAGTTGATGTCCTGCTTATGGCTAATGTATTCCACGAGCTCGAAGACAGGAGTGCCATATTGGAGGAAGGGAAGCGTATTCTTTCAAGCAGGGGAAAACTGGCAATAGTCGATTGGAAGAAAATAGAAATGGACTTCGGACCGCCTGTGGAAGAGCGGTTGGCTGAAGAAGAAATAATCCCAATCTGCAAGAATAGCGGTTTTGAATTTGTGGAGCGGTCGGATGCGGGACCTTATAATTATTTGTTGGTTTTTAACCGTATCAGGCATTTTGCAGACGAAAAGTTATTTTAGTTAAACGAATATATATTATCGTTGATCATAATGGATAAGATGCAAACCGACAGGATGAAAAAAATAGCACAAATAATCTCTGAAGTTTCACATCTGGACGAAACCGATATGTTCATCCTTCTGGCGTTGCTTGCTGACAGCAAGAAGACCAATGCAGAACTGGCTAAAATGCTGAAATTCAAAGACGGGAACTCTGTAGCGTATCATACGCGCACTATGCAGCAGGATGGGGTCATTGAGCGGCATACCATTGTCCCGAACTGGAAGCGCGTCGGATTGCCGACAGAATTCATCATACTGGCAGAAGCAGAGAATGAAGAACAATTGCTTGAGATCGAGAAAAGGCATGTGATAACGGCGGATGAATACTCCTCAGAGCATGGAGATATCGTTGTGACACCAACGATTTCAGGCTGCGTTGTCCTGCAGGATGTCTACCAGTGCTACGGTGACAGGATCATGGGAATAATAATCGGCAGGGCAACATCCGACCAGGATGCTGCGGTTTATTGCAAGAATTATGTTGCTGGCAGGTATCCGGGCATTAAGGTAAGCCTGCTTATAAACAAGTACAGGACGGTCAGTAATTTCTTCGTCGATAAGAAGGCAATAAAAAAACTCAAGGAATTTTTCCAGATAGGGAATAAAGGTGGCTCTGCCAATCCCCTGAAAGAATTACGCGATCTGGAGATATAGGCGTATAATTCACACCGGTTTTAAAATATCAATTATTTTCTACAGTTGTGTCGAATTTTAGTTATATGTCAAATTTTAGTTATAATTAGATTTTTTTCGTTTCTGTTAAAAACAAGATTAAAAACGAAAAATTTAAATACAATGCGTCAAAACAGGTCGGTGCTAAGAAAGTAAATCTTGTATTTACGGGAGGAAATTATGAATAAATATGCAAGTGGTATTGCAATAATAGCGCTTATCCTGGGGTTATTCGCAGTTGGTGGTGTTTCAGCCCAGGTTGTAGGAGTTGCTGAGGAAAAAGTTGTAAGCATGCCTGCCATGCCCGCGGCGGAGCAGCCGGGCAACTTCACAAAGCTTGAGATTTTACCCCGCTATGGCAATTTCAGGCTCCAGCCCGGGGAGAGCAAGGAAATGACGATTACAATTAAAAACAAGGAAAAAAAAGTAGTCAGTCTAAAACCCAACATAGTAATACCCCCGTTCAGCGAATATATCATGGATAAGGAATGGATAACGGTTACACCCGCCAGCGCAGATATACCCTCTGAAGGGAGCCAGAAGTTCACACTAAAAGCATCTGTGCCAAAGGATGCTTCTGCAGGCTTTTATAACGCACAGGTCGCTTTTACGGACGAGGAAATACCATCGCCCTATCCGCAGCCAGTTCCTAATTATGTTCATTCCTTCAGCCTTTCGATGGATGTCTGGACACCGCCCATTATCCAGATCACAACACCCTACATAAGCGACCAGCTTGAGGCCGGGAAGGAATACGACTACGAGATAAAGCTCAAGAACACAGGCGACAAGGAGGTTGCTATAGCCCCAAAGATAAGCCAGGAAAATTACATGTACGGTCCCTACGGAACAGCGGGATCAGCCTTCCCGGATAGTGCAATAACGATAACTGCGCCCAAGAGCGTACCTGCAGGCACTACAGAGAGCGTAAAAATTCACGTTAAAGTGCCCGCTGACTCCAAGGGCATGTATAACGGAATGATAGACCTCGGTATAGAAGACCCATCCATTCAAAGGTTCGGCGGGTCTGGAGGAGTTAATCTTAATTTCAATGTCTGGAAGCAGCCAACCGAGCCCTTTGTCAAGAGCTTCACCCTGAAGCAGCCCTCGCCCGTCACCATAGAGGTCAGCTCCAGCTACTTTGGTGATCTTTACAAGCTTGCAATGCTTGCAAGCGGCATGGGGACAGGTAACGCAAAAGAGCCTTCTTTTGAAATATACCTTGAAGGCGGGACAGGAAAAGCCGAATTGAAACTCGAAAAGACCGTGATAAAAGGCGGTGTAAGTATGGGAGGCCAAATACCGCCGTGGGAGGTGGACAGCACCGGCATATACCAGGATATAGGAACGCAGCATATTGAGACCTATACAGCCAATATCCCGGCAGGCGAATGGAAACTGAAAGTGCTTCCCAGAGACACAGACAAGTTCGAGTACACTATAACGATAGGGGAGTAAATACTCCCTTTTACTCTTTCCCCATGAAGTGAGAAACATGAGTAAGAACTATGAACCTCTGCCTTTATTTTTTGCTCTCATCACCCTGCTCTTAAAGCAGGTTTTCGGTAAAAGGTCATCAAAAAAAGATAGAACGGAAGATGTTAAACCATGAACACGCAGACAAAACTCGCGATCGGGCTTGTTGGAATAGTATTATTAGCTCTTGGCATTGGGCTAAGCTTAAGCTACAAACAACCCGATCCTATGCCTCCGTGGGTGCATAAAGTAGACTGGCAGAATAAGCCTGGCGATGCTGCCAGAATAGAAGAACTTCTATGGACCGGGATAAGCCCTTACAGGACAGAATACGAGACTGTAAACATAAGCGCAGGTAGTGGGAGCAGTGGATTGCGCCTGCGGGTGATAGCCACGGCAAAAGATTCTGAGTACCCTGATATATACGATTTTGTATACGAAGGAGATAAACTTCTGCTTACCGGATATCTTCTTGAGGCGATACCGCAGGAGTACAGGAACGAAGCGATCGGCCTCGCCCTTGGGAACCAGGAAATAGCCTCTTCGGTTATCGGTTCAGGCACTCCAAGCGTGAAGCGCGTACTGCCTTCTACGGCAGAAAAATTCTATGCGCCGAAAACATTGCTCAGCGTGACGTGGGAAGGGACTTCAGCATTAATAGACCCGGACGAGCGGAAAGTGGCAAATATCTGGAAAGCAGGAGCACAGGATTCCCAGGTTAGAGGCGGGAGCAAGTGAAGGTCTGTTAACTTAACACTGTTCCTTTACATATGGTTTCGCAAATACTTTCAATTTTTCCGCTTTATACGATTCAGTTTCAGGTAATAGACTATCCCCATTGCCCCGCCTGCAAGCACAAATGCAGCCGATAGCTCCAAGGCTCCTCCAGGTTTTTTAGTCTCCGAAACGTTCGGATGAGCCGATGTCAGCGTAGTATTATTAATCGACTCTTCCTAGGATACGGAATCATTGGAAACTGGTATCCCTGCTTCCGATCTTTTAACCCCGACTTAGCTATTGTTCACCCTGAAAGACAAGACTCCGTTGCTTACCTTCTGTTGAAGTCGCTTGAAGTCTTGACATGCCTGTTAATATCCACGCCTAAGATATCTTTGTTGGTATCTGCGTTGTAACTTTTCAGATTCATCTGATTTATCTGCTTATCAACCTTATTTGCATATTATTCACTTGCGTGCCGTTGAGCGGCAATACCACTTCATGCTCTAAATCCTTCGCGCTATGGACTGTGTAACTTCCGACCTCGATGCTCTTTCTCTCAGGCAGCTTGATGTCCCAGTTCGGTACTCCCCCTGAGCCGCTCTTTCCTTCAAGACTGACTACATTCGCAGATGAGATAAGATCTACCATAAGAGTGGCATTATAAGTTCTCTTTCCAAAGTTATGTCCGCGGAATTTTATAGTTATTTTGCCGTCTGCCTGGGTTATATTCCATTTCGTAAGGATCACATGGGGTGTCAGGTTCTCCGGAGGGTAAACATCGTAATTTTCCTCCAGCACCTCAAGCATGTAATAATCCCGCGCAGACGCTTTTCCATTGAAGATCCTTTTTGCCATTTCTTCAGCGCAACGAGGCTTTCCGCCTGAACTGTTCACAGCATTTCCGCAGAGCCACCAGTTGTTTGCGTTCGGTTCTACAGGTGCAGCCTGCGGGTCAGGGAAAAGGATTTTCTTTAATCCTCCGATTTTCTGCAACAGGAATATATTCTCGGAATTCCTGATATATATCGTCTGGTTCACTTTGCCATTCTCCCAGTTCGTAATGTTGACCGAGTCTCCAACACTGTCCAGATAACTCCACCTCTCGGCATAGCCCATTTCCCCGGACTCGCCCCACTGGGTAATGCTTCCGTTCCTGATATTATCGTATGAAACAGTCTGGGTAACATTGCCATCCGAGGAATAGCCTACCTGGCTTGATTGGGCAGTACCAAAACCTGAAACTGCTGCCTCCTGGTCATTGTTCCCCGTCATGCTTACTGCGAACTGTACAAGCTGCGCTGAGCTCGTATCTTCCTCCGCGGCTGCGATGGCGGCGACAGCCAGTAATCCTGCAAATAGCCAGATCCATCTTTTCATGTTCTAATCCCCGGCAACATTCAGTATGATATTCTGGTCAAGGAGCTGCACATTGCCCTCTATTGTGACATCGATCCCCTGGGCGACATTACCCTGTGCCATGTTCTTTGAATACTGGTCAAGATTGAGTATTATGAGATTAACCCCATTCATGGTATTATTTATGTTACCATCATAATCGGAATCCGAGATAAGTACCTGGCTATCCTGAGATAATTTCTGAACATTTCCTGTCGCGAGGACGTCTGTATCCTGCTTTATACTCCCGCTGCCGTAATTCCAGGCTGTTTGCTTTACCTTAATATCCATTACGTTACCGCCTGCTACTTTCGCTTTCTGGCTAACGTCAGCAAGCGCAGGCATTATCAGGATAAAAATAACAGCCAGCACAATAAAAACTTTCAGCATACTTCTCACCTCCCATAAAAGCCATAAAAAGGATTAGAAGAGGGCATCGCCTTCCTCTAAACCTTATAGCTCACTTTTCTAACATCCACTGCTTGGATCTACAAGCTTCCAGGTTACCTCTCCATTCATTAACTGGAGGATGCGCCGGATGCTGAATTTGTGTCAGCGTTTGAGGATGTGTCTGAAGCCGCATTTGAGACTGCATCTGTTGTAGCGCTGGAGTCAGTAGATGTGCTGGCATCTGGGATTACATCAGTTGTCGCATCAATAGTCGGCTCGGAGGTTGCATCGGAGGCTACAGTCGTGAATGCATCGATCGGTCCGCCGTCTGCACTTTGCGAGTTGTCTATTTCTACAGCCTGCGTCAGACTCTGCTTGTTGTCGATCTTTGCCAATGCGACCTGAACATTGGCATTTATCTGATAGACATCGCCGCTGAATCCCTCTACATTTCCGCTATTTGCATCGGCTGAAGAGGTTGCATCTGATATTCCACCACTGGTCTGGACTGCGGAATCAGCACTGCCAGCAGTGGTACTGTCGCCGCCAACGCCCGGTCCGCCATTACCGCCCGTACTGGTAGCAGTACCTACACCTACACCAGTGCTGCTGCCGCTCCCACCGTTTCCACCTGTGGCGCCACCGTTTCCACCTGTGGCGCTTTCTTTGCCAGTGCCCACGGCATTGCCGCTCCCACCGCCTCCATTGCCGCCATTACCTGTGCCTGTACCTGTGGCGATGTTATTACCAGAGCCGCCAACGCCGCTTCCCGCGCTGCCGCCTTTGACTTTATTCTCGTTATTGGAATTGGTCACTGTATCCGCACTGGATTTAGCATTTGAGCCTGCTACAGTAGTTCCTCCGACAGCATTGCCCTGAGCCCAGTTCGACTGGGCGCCGTTCTTCTGTTCTTGGTTTATTGAGTTTGTAGCTACATTGGCCCCATCCACGGTCACACCAATGTTAGCATTGTTAGCTCCTCCCTTCGCATCTGAGTTCGTTGTACCTGTGCTCTGTGAGTTTGCATCCCCTTTGGTTTTGGCATCAGTAGTCCCAACTCCTGTTGATTCAGAAGTCCCCGTAGTTACGGGATTGGTTGTCCCCGTCACAGTAGAGCCTGAAGTCCCCGTGGCTCCAGATTGAGCGTCTCCCGCAGTCGAGCCAGAATTGGTCGATGAACCGGCCATTGCTGGAAGTGCCAGTCCTGTAACTATCGACACTACGAATAACATTGTCATTATTCTTTTCATTATATTCACCTCATTTTATTTTCCTAATCTTACCCGGCGCTTAGCCAGGTAAATGCGCCCCCGGGACTTGGACCCGGTTATTTCGGCCTGCCGACAGGCGTACCAAAGGTAATATTCCATTCAGCCTTTCTTACCGATGTGTTATTCTCGTAGATCTGGACTAACATCCGGACATAACTGATGTTGCCCCGCGGCTTTACGGTGAAATTCTGCGTCCAGCTATGGTTTGTAATACGGGTTATCCTGGTCTGGCTGTACCACTCCTGCCCGAACTGCGGCTTAAGAACCGTGATAACGGTCTCGTTAAGCTTCGGGTTCATGACCTTCAACATTATCGGCAGCTTGCCGGTCTTATCGAATTCCTTCGGCTTGATGACCAGCTTCACCATGTTTGAACCTGCATTGCCGGTGTCGGATGCATAACCTGCCAGAGTAACGTTATTCTGGCTGGCATTCTGGCTTCCATTCATGCCAGGAAGATTTAGGTCCGCTTTATTTTCGCTGCCGATACATCCTCCTACGATGGATATGACCGCCAGTACCCCCACAACCTTGCATAACCCTGAGATAGAGAACAGTCCTATCTGAAATTGTTTGTTTTCCAATTTATCCCACCACTTTTCCTATGTCCCCACAATGCTCTTTGGCTTTTCAAGTCCCCGGGTTCCCGGAGGAATACCCGAAGCACTTCTTAAATTGTTGTATTAGCATAATATTATTACATACCTTAAAAAACATTAAGAACAGGGGACATCTAAACGTTACATATGGCTATGCATATGCTTTTGCATATGTCAAAGCAGGTGGCAATGCATATAGTGAATACACATCGCGGCTGCATATGTAAAAAAAAATAATATTAAAAGTAATGTAAATGTGGCGGCATTTTTTTCTTGATTGTACCATCTTTTTTATATTCCTTCCTAACTATACTGGCGTGTAATGAGAACTATAATCATAGGCGGCGGGCTTGCGGGGCTGGCTGCCGCCTACAGGCTTACAGGAAAGGACGAGGTAACCATTATCGAGAGAGAGATAAAAGTCGGGGGCGTGGCTGCAAGCTACAGCATACAGGCACCGCACCTGAATACGGGAACATACAATATCGAGAGGTATTACCACCATATTTTTGCCGGCGATAAGGAACTTATATCTCTCATCGAAGAACTTGGTCTTAAAGAGCGGCTTGAGTGGATAAGAGGCACCACGGGTTATTATTTCGATGGCAAAACCTACCCGATGAACACGCCTTTTGAGATACTGAGAGCGCTGCCGCTGATGGATGTTATCAGGCTTACATGGCTTGTACTGAAAGCAAAGTCTATAAAAGACAGGTCTCCTTACGACAATGTTGCTGCAAAAGATTGGATAATCGGAACTGCAGGCGAATCTGTATATAATAATTTTTTTGAGCCCCTGCTCCAGAGCAAGTTCGGGGATAATAAAGAGCGGGTATCGGCAGCATGGCTTCTGGGGCGCGTGCAGATACGCTCAAACAGGGGCGCAAAAGGCGAGACTCTCGGATACATGCGCGGCGGTTTCCATGCGCTTATTGAGGCAATGGCAGACAGTATCAGGAAAAAAGGCGGCAGAATAATAAACGGTGAGGTATCTCGGATAGAAGTCATCGATGGCGCAGTGATGGGCGTTGTTGTGAACGGGGAGAAGATCGGATGCGACAGGGTCATATCAACAGTGCCGCCCCATATCCTTGAAAAAATAATCGACACGCGGCTTTTAGGACTGGATATGAACATCAACTACCAGGGGACTGCCTGTGTGCTGTTCGGATTATCGGAAAAGCTCATGGATGATATTTACTGGCTGAACATAAAGGATGATGCACCTTTCGGCGCGGTGATAGAACACACGAACTTCATCCCGCCATCGGATTACGGGGAGCACCTGGCGTACGTGACCTCGTATTTCCAGGATACTGACAACGTTCTCTGGAAATCCGGCGATGAAGATGTCGTCGAATTATACATGAAGGGGCTTGAGAAGCTCTTCCCCGGGTTCCGGAAGAAGGTAAAATGGTGGCGCATGCGCCGGGATATGGATACTGCGCCAGTATACGAGGTAGGATACGGAAAAAAAGTCCTGCCTTATAAAACGAATATCAAGGGGCTTTATCTTACAGGCATGTTCTCAGAGGCGAATTATCCTGAAAGGAGCATGAACGGCTCGATAGTGGCAGGGTTTAAGTGTGCAGAGACAATAATAAAGACGGAGGTATAAAGATAGTCGAAGTTTCAATCGTTCTTCCGGCATACAACGAAGCAGCAAGAATAGAGAGCACAGTAGAGAGAACAGCAGCAGCACTTCGCGAAATTACACCGTCGTTTGAGCTTATAATCGCAGAGGACGGAAGCAAAGATGGCACTGATAAGATTTGCGAAGCCCTTGCAAAGAAATATGATTTTATAGTGCATCTTCATTCGGATGAGAGGCAGGGAAGGGGACGAGCCCTGAACCGCGCTTTCAAATCATCAAAAGGAGAGATCCTCGGATATATCGATGTTGACCTTGCTACTGATATGAAGCACTTAAGCGAGCTAATCCAGTACATCCGCGACGGCTGTGATTTTGCCACGGGTTCGCGCATGCTTCCTGATAGCAATGTAAAAAGGCCTTTCAAAAGAGGGTTCGCAAGTAAAGGTTTTAATTTCCTGACACGTTCGATGCTGGGCTCAAAACTCTATGATCACCAGTGCGGTTTTAAATCATTCAGGCGGGAGCCGCTATTCAAGCTTCTGGATGATGTCAAGGATACCCACTGGTTCTGGGATACGGAATTATTTGTCAGGGCGCAGCGCGCGGGCTTTAAGGTCAGGGAGTTCCCTGTGGACTGGAAACACGGCGGTGCCACGAAAGTTAATTTAATGAGGGACGTCTTCGGGATGGGCTCCCAGATATTCAGGTTATGGTATGAGTTCTTATGGGATTAGCTGACATCGCTATATGGTGGCTGGCTTTAGAAATAACAGGCTTTGCCGCCCTCCCGGTCTCTTCGTATATCTGCCGCAATTTAAAGGATCACGGGTATTCCGTATCCAAACCCCTGGGGTTATTGCTACTGACTTACATAAGCTGGATGATCTCTTTTTCAGCCGGATACTCAACCTATTCGGTCGCATTGGCTTTAGGCATCATAGCTGTAGTCTCGCTTATCGTCTACAGGAGAAAAGGTCTTCTTATCGATAAGAACTATGCAATAAAATTCGAAGTATTGTTTCTTCTTGCCTTTTTGGGCTTTGCGGTTATCCGCGCCTACAGCCCTGATATTTACTGGACAGGGGGCGAGAAGATCATGGATATGACCTACATAAACAGCCTCCTCAGGACTTCGCAATTCCCTCCGGCCGACCCGTGGATGTCGGGTACCTCGATATACTATTACTATTTCGGTTACCTGATAGTTGCCGATCTGATAAAAATAACAGCAGTTCTTCCCTCCATCGCGTTCAACCTTGCTACGGCATCCTTTTTTGCGCTCTCACTAACAGCAGCGTTCGGTATCGGATATAACCTTACGGAAAGAATAAAATATGGGGTTATTACGGCTTTTTTCGTAACTCTCGCGGGAAACCTCGTGGGTTTTTTCCAGTTGATGTATGTTTTGTTCATCCAGAAAGGGGGCATGAACGGTGCGCTCTCGTTCTATTACTGGACAAGCTCGCGCGTGATACCCGATACCATCAACGAGTTCCCATACTTTAGCTTCCTCCAGGGCGATGTGCATGCCCATATGATCTCAATCGCTTTTCAGCTTCTTATCATACTCCTCCTGTTGAATGTGATGAAATCCGGGACGCCGGGTATAGCTTCCATATTGATCCTGGGTTTGTCGATCGGCTTCCTGTATCCATTGAATACGTGGGACTACCCGGTTTATCTGTTCCTGGCAGTTTTTGTTCTTGTATCTCATTTTATCATAACAAACAGGCTATCTCTCAAACCAGTAAAAGATTTTGTAAAACTGATTGCAGCGATCGGTGCAACAGCAGCGTTCAGCTATCTTCTCTATCTTCCGTACCATGCATCCTACAAAGTTGATAAAACGATATCTTTTGTTCCTTCGGGGAGGACATCGCTGATATTCTATCTTGCCATCTATGGGGCGTTCATTTACTTATTGTACAGTTTTGTTATGTTAAATTATAAAAAATCCAACCTGAAACCGGGGTATTATAATATCTCTCTGATTCTGCTCTCGATAACGGCATCGGTTGTTATATTGATATCGGCAATAGAATTAAAATCATTTATTTCAGATAATGTGAGCAACCCGCAGATCAACGAACTTGAACTGATGATCTTACTTGTACCGCTGCTTATTTTATCAGCTATCTCGATAATCAGGGAAAAGGACAAGAACCGGGTTTTTGTTCTTATTTTGATAATAACAGGTATTTTTATATCCCTTTTCTGCGAATTTTTTTATATCAAAGACGCCCTGGGGAGCGGGAACCCCGTGTATATCCGTTTGAACACGGTGTTTAAATTATACCTCCAGAACTGGGTCATGTGGGGAGCTTCGGCAGGGGCTATTGTATTTTATTTCAGGGAGAGTTTTACCGGAAGGAAGGCGTGGAGTATTATAGCTATAATCCTGATACTGATGATCTCCATATACCCAGTTCTCGCAACCATAGGGAAATCGGTAGGCTTCGGGGGCGCTCCCACGCTTGATGGCGAGGCTTACGTCAGCAGGGAGCATCCGCAGGACTACGAGGCTATACTCTGGTTCAGGAACATAAGCGGACAGCCTGTGGTATTGCAGGCACCGGGGGACCTGTACCAGTGGAACACGTATATCACCGCATTTACCGGTCTTCCCACGGTAATAGGCTGGGCAGGGCATGAGAAAAACTGGAGATACCCCTACAGCTATGAGGTAGATACGCGCTGGTCTGATGCCGGTACGATATACACGTCGCTTAATCTCAATGATGTCGATGCGCTTTTGCGCAAGTACAACGTATCCTACATATATTTTGGAGATGCTGAGGCAAAGAAATACAGCAGCCCAAAATTGTTTGAAGCGCACCCTGAGAGGTTCGAGAAGGTATTTGAGTACAGGGATGTGGTTGTTTATAAGGTAATGGTAAGAAACCCTGAAAAATAACAGGATTTTAAATATAATTTTATATTATGAGTGCATCTTATGTAAAATACCGATGTTTAATAAAATCCTTGAGGAGTTCAGGGTGATTTTAAATGAGAACGCTTGAAGAGATAAAAGAGATATTGAAAAAGCAAAAGCCAGCCATAAGAAAGAAATATGGTGTAAGAGAAATTGGAATCTTCGGCTCTTATGTGAGAGGCGAACAGAAAAAAAAGAGCGATGTGGATGTTCTGGTTGAGTTTGAAAAGCCAATAAGTCTTTTGAAATTAGTGAATCTGGAAAATTTCTTAGCCGATCTCATAGAGACAAAGGTGGATGTTGTGCCTAAGGAAGATATCAGGTATGAATTAAAAGAGAGGATTCTGAAGGAAGTAGTATATGTATGAAGCGGGACGTGTCGCTGTATATTAAAGATATCATCGAGCATATGGAACTTGCAGAAGATTTTGTAAGTGATATGAGCTATGAGGAGTTTATAATTGATAAAAGGACATATCTTGCCGTTTTGCGGTGCATCGAGATTATAGGAGAAGCTGTTAAACACATACCAGATGATATCCGTAAAAAATATCCTCAAATCCCAAAGACATAGCAGGAATGAGAGATAAGGTCACTCATCTTTATTTCAGGGTTAGCCTTGAGAAGGTGTGGCTTGTGCTGGAAGAGGACATACCGAATCTGAAGCCTCTCATAGAAGAAGTTCTGAGCGATATGGAAAAATAAAATAAAAGTGCGAATTTTTATAAAAAGAAGAAATCGGATAGGCAATACAATTTTCAGATAGGTTCTAAGTATAATATTCCCCATCATACTCACAAGCGAATCCCAAACCGTTAAATCTTTTTACTATCAGGGAGTAATATATTTTGTATGATTACTAATTTCTGAACTATAGATATTCATTGTCAAAAATCAATCGGGGTATTTATAGAAAGTAAAAATCTTTTTTATATTAATCTCTTATATTTATAAAGTTGTTCCTGACAGGATCGCGGATAGAAATAGAGCCTTTTACCTCTAACTCCATGCAGCTTAAAGTTAAATAGAACATACATCAAGTATAGATTATGCCTGTGGAAAAAGTACCGTCCTGGTTAAAACAAGTGTTGATGCCCGAACTCAATGAGATAAAAGGCGAACTTAAGGCAATCAATGCCCGGATAGATTCAACGAATGAACGGATAGACAGCCTCAGAAACGAAATGAAAATAGAAATAGGCAGCCTGAGAAATGAGACAAAGACAGAAATAACCAGCGTCGGAAAAGAAATAGACGGCCTGAGAACAGAAATGAACGTAAAGTTTGATTCCCTGGAAAAGCGTATCCCGGTAATCGAAAAGATAACGGCTTTAGAACTTAAGATTGCTGATCTTGAAAAAAGACTTGCTGCGGCTTAACTTTTATCTATATTTTTATGAAGTCAAACCCCATAAATGCGATATGAGAGGCTTTCTTATGGGTCTTTGATGGATACTACTTTCGTTTTCCGTTACGGCTACGTTAAAGTCCTACATCTCCCAGGACATGACCTCATGAACTCATGGCCTTTAACCCTATCCCCTTCATTCTAAGGCTATCCTGCCTTACGCAAATAGGCTTTATTTCAGCGATTGATAAAAAGGTAAGGTGTTTGTACCTATTCCCCTGGGGTTATGCTCAGAACGCCTTTAATGCGCCTTCATCCATGCCTCAATCGCATCAAGCCGTGCCTCAATTGCATAAAGTCTTTTCAAGTTATCACTTCTTTCTAATTGTGAATCAAACTGTGAAAGGACTATTTCTTTTTTCAAGTCAAACGAATTTATTAACTTATCTATCAATCGAGAATATGATTTTTTCATATCTCCTTTTAGTTCTTCATCAATACTCATTTCATCTATTTGATCGCTTACATATTTTTCGAGTTCTTCCTCTGTCGAAATGCTATCGACTCTTCTTTTCGGTTTTTTTGTCATAAAATCACCCTGCCGACTACAATCCCCACAATCCCGCTTATCACGGATAGCCCTATCCATTTAGCCATGTTGTACCACAGGTTTAAGTAAATCTACCTATTCCCTGAGATCATCCCCACAACATGACCTTATACCCTCCTCAGTCATTCTAAGCCATGTCTGAGCATGTTTAAGCCTGTTCTGGCAACGACTGAGTAATGGTTAATGTAAATCTTCTGTTCCATGAGATAACGCAGAGTTATGACCCCCATGATTTTTATCGCTCTTTCCAATTCCGATTCCAATAATTCCAAATCCGAGCCAAACCACAAGATTCCAGAAAACGGTGCTGCCAATTACCTGACCTTCGATGCCGCCGAAGCTTTGAAAATTTTGAAAATTCGCAAATCCTATAAGGATTATAAAGAACCCAGCAAATATCATTATTCTGTTCATATATATTCTCCTACCATTTCAGTGTACGAAATCACTTTCTGACCTTCTTTTTTTACTTCAAATTTTTAACATTTTAATTGCCCCCACAATAAGTTTTTGGAGATATAGCTTTGCCTATTGGATGCGGTAAGGTAATGCTGTAGTGCTGTTCTATGCCGTACTAAATGCCTCAGTAATGCCAATAAATGGGATATGGCAGTTGTTCCACTGGAAATTATACGGTTAAAGGATGAGATAAAACATCAGGTTAGAATATCTAATCCAATGAATGAGGTTTGAAGCGTAGCAAAGACCGTGGGCGCTGATAATGCAGTTATATAGCTGTCAGACACCAGATTGACCACAGGTAATAAGATGTTCGTATGTACCGCCACAATTACCCCGTTCATCGTATATATAACAAGAGTAAAGCCATTACCTGGTGAAGTGTACACTGAGAAGCTACTCCCTGGGAATGATGGCGCTGAGATGTTCGTTACCTGGGTATGCCCGCCCCCGCCATCCGACGTTACGCACTTCCATTGACCATCATTAGAGTTCACCATAAACATAGCCTGGGCGCTGGCGTTCCCATCTATCCCTAACCTATCGTGCAAACCTATCCTCACTTCATGACCATTGGGCGCGGCTGACCCCAAGTTCACGGCATAAATAAAGAATGAAGCTAAGAATGTAAAATTATCCGGGGTATAGAAAACATCGGTGTAATATTCAACTGAATCCCCCGCGCTATTTGGATCCATGCTTAACGCATGATTCGAAGTTAATGTGGTAACATCTGGTGCGCCTACTACAGCGGTTTTAAAGAAGTTCGTTACTGTTCCCTCATGATTCCCGGTTCGAATAGTTGAAGGGGATGATACTACAGACCACACACCATTCACGAAGCAGGTAAGCTGCCTGCCTGTATCATAGGCATAATATGTATCACCTTTACCTGGGTTCGCGTTCTTCTGGCTATCCAGCCCCACTAAAAATTGGGGCTGATGCCCTTGGTCGAGTGATACCTGTCTGCCATTCAATACTTCTGTAATCTTCATATCTCATCACCCTGTATTCGAATTGAGCATTTCTTACCTACTGTAAAATTCGCAAAGTGAATTAATAAAACGCTACTCGGAGGCATTTTATAATCCGTAGCAACCAAAACGAATTGATTTGTATCGGCGGTTTTATTATCTAAATCCTCATATGCTGAACTGGATGCTTCCGGGTATCCTCGGATGTCAAAATCCTTCGCGGTCGCATCGTCAAAGCTCAAGCTGATTTTATTATAAACCATTGCATTGATATTGGTAAGCTGGATATCCATAACAGTACCGGCAAATGTGATATTCTGATTGAAGAACCATGACTTACCTATTCTAAACGCGCTGTAATTGTTTCGTGTGGTATATTCGCTTGTGATATCCCCATGCTGAGGACTGTTTACAAGACCTTCATTAAGCCTTCTTAAAAGGGCTTCCTGCTGTGTAAGGATACGGTTAGTATCTTGAATCAAAGGGGCTGCCTGGGAAGGTCTGCAAGGCTGTGACTGGCTCTGCTGTGCCTTTGGTGAGCTTCCGAAAAATATATCCCAAAATCCCATTAGAATCGCCCACCATGTAAGGATATAAGTTTGATTTCTTCCCGCTCCTCTGGGCTTAAGGCTTTCCAGATACGCCATGCCCAAAGACCTGGGTAACGAACATCTGAACGCTCTGCTATTCCCCGTCTCATGGCAATAAACCAAGATTGTGGTATTTCTCCTAAGACCAGAGGCTCAGGATCATAAAGAGATTCAGGTTCAGGATCATAAAATAATTCCCCTAATTCTGGATCGGAAGCTATCATATCGGCAAATTCTTCAAAATTATATGTATGACTATGTGGCTTCATATTATCCCGTCTTGCTACTCCCCTGGTTCTTCATCTTCCATCGGGAAAATATCGTTAAGTACATCCTCATTTTCAATTACGTACTCCAAGATTTCCGAAATTACATCGCTTCGGGATGTGTTCATTTCTTCAGATAAGCTATCAATCTCGTTTTGTACCCATACAGGCATCGAAATGCTAACTTTTACCATTTCCATAGTTCTTCGTGGCATGTTATCACGGCTAAAAGTATGAGTTTATTCCTACTTATAGATTACTATTGGAATACTACCAATGGTCAGATTGTACATGTTCGTACACTGGTTTAGAAAAATCCTACTGGAATATCCCCCATTTAATAGTGAAAAAAGGTATCGGAAGAATGAATTATCAAGATTTGAACACGACTCAAACAAGATTAGACCATGTTCAAATGTTAGTTGTTTTTATCTCATCCTTCTTAAGTTTCTCGATTTGCTCTTTTGTGACTCCCCATTCTTCAGGATGTTTTTTAACTACTTCTACCCATGCTGTTAAAATCTCTTCACCCAAGTCACTGAATGTCTTTTCTGGATATTGTTTAGCGAACTCTCTAATCTTGAAGTTATCCATCAGATTTACTACATCTGAAACTTTGGTCTTTAACAGTATAGTAAGTAACTTGTCTTTATCTTTTTCTGGTTCTGGTTTTGGTTCTGATTTCGTACCTCTATGTCTTGGTTTTCTCATCGTTCTCATATTGATCACATCCTTAAAATTAAATAAACCATCTGACAAATCGCGTTATTAATCCGTTACGTCCTGTTTTTGGTTGCTGTGGTGCATGAGCAAGAGTAGGAGCAGGTTGAGTTATCCCCTGGCTTTGTAGTTTCTTAACTACTTCGGAGGCTATCGCATCAACTATTTTCTTGGGTTTCGGTTTATCGTGGTCGTGGTTGTCCGGGTAATCTTCCCCATCTCTATCCCCATTTCCATTTTGTTCATATTTTCTGATGATCCTGGATACTTGTGATTGGTGAACATGCTTCCCGTATTTCTCAAAATATTCCTCATCAAGAATACCTGCTATCTCATTTTCGCTGTATTCTTCTGGCGATTCAAACAATTCGATCACATCATCTCGGAGTTGTTCCGGGGAATATGTTACTTCAGGACTGTTCCCATTATCGTTATCTTTCGTCCGTGAATCTTCGTTGTCATTTTTGGGGCTGCTTACAGGGTTATCATTGTGTATCCTCTCCCATAATTTGGGTGCTTTTGACCGCAATAGCATATCTGCAATACCGCGCTCTATTGTTCCAAGACCTGCAAGGTCTCTCTTAATGTCCGGGAGGTACTCGTCTATGGCTTCTGGGTTCTCCTGGATGTAGTCCAAAATATCTTTTAGGGAGAAATTCTTGAAAAAATCACCAATGTTAGGATTAGATGGTGCGGGCTGTTCTTGCGGTGCTGGGAGATTTTCAGGCTGTGCTTGTTCTGTCATTTGCGATCACCTGTTCTTTTTTTGCATAAGTTCCATGCACATACTCTGAGAATTTAGCGATAAAATCAGTAATGCCTATACCATTTGATTTCAAAAATTCCCCTAATAAATCCCCTATGCCGAGACCAATTAAAACTCCTTCATCGTAACCTTCTTTTCTTCCGTCCCTGAATGCTTGAAGTAGTAGGGAAGATGCATCTACGAATTTATCATTATGGAGTCGGTTAAATCTCCTCAGCTTGTAATAGATACATCTTGGTGATACATTGAACACCTCGGATAATGTCTGTGGCGATTCCCCAGGATGTTCCAGATAGAACTGTTCAAACTCTTCATAGCTCACTTTCGTTTCAATTTTCGATTTATTATTAGTATTTCCTAACATATGCCTATAATATATAGTCAAAGTACTTATATCTTATGAAGGTCTTGAATATCCTCATGAACTCTGAAACAGTGCATTAAAACACTTTTAAAACACGTTAAAACACACTAAAACAGGGCTAAAACACTTTTAAAACGCAGGTAAAACGAATCTATAACAGAGGTAAAACGGTATTATTTCAGTCCACATTTTACCCTCGAATTATGACATATTATTACTCATAGTTATTTGTGAGAAGCCGACATTTTCACCCATCTCATACCTCCCACACCGCACCACTCACTTACTTCTATACACAATAGCCCCCACTGCTTGCAGAATTGCCCGGTAACTTTGCGGATAGAGGACTTGCAGTCCAGGCATTTATTAGGACATGCGGTCATGATCCCCAGCCCCGCGCCTTGCAATAGTCCTTAAAGATTTTATAGGCTTTTTCTGTAGGTATGTTAAACTTTCTGGCTATCTCAGGACTACCGTTTGTGACCCTGTAGTTACGATTGCTCTCTGAATCAGGTTTGACATTCCATTCTTTTACAGATTTTATATAATCTATGATCTCCTGATTTTCTAAGTGGTCTGTTTTTAAACCATTACTTGCCGACTCTGTGAGTCCGGGGTGGTATTCGCTTAGGTGGTGACTCTCCTCTTTTATGGGACTCTCCTCTTTCTCTCCTTTATTTTTATTTTTTAATTTCTGGAGTACCTTTTTAATAGTTTCAGTATCCCCCGGTAAGCGAATAGCACCCTGGGGTTGTTCAGCATCAGGCGAACTATTCTTATTTTCATGTTTACTAAAATCCTGAATTTGGGTTAAAATTTCTCTATATTTTTCATCAGTAAATTGCCAAATATCTGGTTTACCTTTTCCCCCACTAAAATATTCAATCACTTCTAAAGCTTTCAAGTCCTCTAATATTCTCCTCGCGAAAGCGTTAGATACCCTTGCAGCTTCTTGAACTTCTGATGTAGTCCTCTCGTTCCCATCAAGTAGCGTGTTTAATATCCTTAACCGATCCGTGGGGATATTATCCAAGACTAACCTATACGCTATCCTCAGATCATCCACTATCGGTTCACGGTCATGTATAACCGCGTGTGCATCTACCAACTTACACATTGTTTTAGCTAATCGTGTGGGATATTCTGGTTCTGGTAATGTTGCCATTTCGCCTTTAAAATCCCTGTCTATATGCGTCCTCACAATCGCCAAGAAATAAACCAATTCTCCTATCATTTCGCCATATACTTCGGGTATGTGGCTTAGGTTGGTCAATCTATCTTTTTTAGTATTCAAGATATGATATATAAACTGCATTGTTTTTTTGTGCAACTCATCCCTAAATGCGGATTCTTTACCCGCGTTCTTCATAGCTTGGTACATTGCTTTCTTTTTGTCGCTACGAGGTCTGAAAAATAATATCCTCTGCCCCAATAATGAAAACATCGAATTATATTTTTCAATGGCATTAGTACAGCCAAAAAGTATAGAAGTATGAATACCTGTATAGTGCTTCTTAACTCCGCTGCCAAAGTCCTTTCCTATATGTCCATCTGTGAGTTCTCGAAGATCGGCAAATATTTCGCTCACTTCGTCTTTCTTTTTTGCTAATAATGTGGTAAAGTCTTTGATTGTTAATAATCTACCCCTCAAAGACGGTGCTAAATCTACATTATCTTCAAAACCACTTACAAGAGTATGCCCGGTTATGGAGCTTACAGGATAGATATACTGGTTCTCCAATTCTCCCAACGCCCTAATAACTTCGGTTTTGCTGGAACCACTCGCCCCTATAATTCCCATTATATCAGGTTCTATAGGTGCAAAATTGCTTATGGTCTCAGCCAGTGGTATGGTTATGCTTTCGTTTTCTTCAATGTAAAGATACTTTTTATAGACATCTAACAATTCATGTATTGTTATCGGATTTTGTTCTATTTGTTCCTGTGGTATCAGAGGTAATTCTATTTTTAATGATTCTTTACTTTTCTTTTTTCCTTTATTTTGCCTGTTAAATCGGTTGCAGTTATCACATAATCCGTCAAATTTAATGTATTTGCCGAAGTCCTGCCGTAACGATTCACATTTGTGAGGTCTACCAATGTCGATATATCTTAAACTGGTTTCAGTCTCTTTCTTATCGAATTTCTCCTTAAAAATCAACTTAGCCATTAAGAACAGTTCATCATCGGTGGCCTCATGAAGTTTAAGCTCCGTGAAAAGTCCTAATAATGCGCTTCTATCTCCCCCAGTAGTCATGTCAGATTTAAGCTCTAAAATCCTCTCGAAACATCGCCCACAGTCCTTTATTTTTGCTTGGAGACTAGCGGATAATTGGAATAATCCATTTATCCTCGTTATTTCATCTTCCGTAAGTTCTCTTATTGGTGTTTCAGGATTGATCCAGTCGTATGTTTGACCTTCCGCATGAATGGACGGGGGTAATACAAGATTCCTTTTATCACTCTGCAATTCGATTTTTAAATGCTTATCTGATTTCGATGTAAGCGAAGGGTGATATTTTAGATATACGTGCCTTCGTCCTTCAATTCTCTGGCTTTCAAGCGTATTACTGCCGTCAGGGAATATAGTTTTATAAAATAACATGCTATCGAAGTCTAAAACAATAACTCCGCTAACACAACCACACACTAACCCGATATTGCCGCCTTTTTTAATGTGTGCGCCTATATCTTCGGGTGTATGCGTTAATTCCTGCCATGCTGATAATAACGGTCTTTTTCCTGGACTGTTGCCGTTATCCTTCGGACTTGATAGAGGATGAACCACCCAGCCTTTAGCTGTGTATTCTTTGGCTGCCGTGAGTATGTCCTCGGTACTCATCTCAACCGCCCCCTATCTTCCCATAATCCTGTTCCTACATTTGATGATAGCAGGAATGCTTTAGCCCATTTCTTGCGTATATGGTCACGGGAAGCTATGATATGCCCTGCCAGGACTTTCCAAGCAGTTACCCAATTGCCACTCTTATTTAAATGTCCACGGCACTTTTTACCGCATTTGGCGCAAATTAAAACTACCATAACTCACCGCCCCACCAAACTGCACAATGGTTGCCGAGGAGCATCGCAGGAGCAGCATGGACTTATCCCAGAACAACAGAATTGTAAGCTATTGGGTTTTTCATGGTTATGGCAAAACCTATTTAAACCATGAGAAACAATCTTAGAACTAATAGCCCCCTTTCCTGTTGAGGTCTCAAGACCTTCAGATGTGGGGGCTGTATTCCATTCATTTTTTGTCATTTTTCCACCCCAGCCCTTCCCATAATCGCTTTTCTCATCCACTGGTCGTTTCCCTTGATGATTTCGATAAGTTCTCGAAGTTCCAGTGGTTTACTCTCGCAGGACTTTCTTATCTTATCTTTAGTCATCCTGCCGGCCATCTCAATTATGGCCTGTCTGATGTTGGCATGGTAAGTGTAAGAGTTGGGGTTAAAGTCCTTCGTATTGATGTCTATTGAAGCCCTACTATCGTTTAACTCGGCTATGCACCAGTTACGGGCATCAAGCAGAATAAGACCGTATTTTCCTTCCGTCAGGACGACAACCGATTTATCTTTGGTATCGGTCATGACGAACCCTCCGCTGCCCTTTTGCGGTCTGATGCTATGCGCTGCGCCTCCGATTCTACAAATTCAAGAATTTGAGGGATGGAAGGGTTTTTACTTAGAAATGCGCTTATATCTGACATGCTGGCATCACTCCCTTAGCTGGGTGTTGGCTGGCTTGCGTCAGTTCTGGTAACTTGGCGGTTTTCAAGGACTGGCGCAATTACGATTTTCTCATCTACTACCCTGACATCTACTTTCTGCCCTTTCTGTAACCCTAAAAGCTCCATAAACGCTTTCGGGATAAACACAAAAGACAAATCCCTGTTTGTTTGTATTTTTCTTATCATAGTCGTAACCTTCTTCGGTTAGTAACCTAAACAATAGTTTTAATACAAAGTAAAACTATATAGCTTTTTTAAGCAATATTTTGTACTAAAGTAAAAAATGAGGTATAATTCATGGAAGATAAAGAAACCCATAAACAAAATATCCTTAATTGTATAAAGAAAAATGAGGAAACAAATAAGGAAACAAATCTCGCAGAACTCAAAAAATTAAATAAGCAGCATCAACCGATTCTTTATAATATAAGACGCTTGTTATCGGATGGGACTATTAAACCCTATATTAAAATCGATTCAAAGGTTGTTAAGAGTATCGGGATTACAGATAATGAGATATTTTTTACCATAGTAAATAACTATGAGTATCCGCAAGATGTTTTAAAGCTCATAGATGTGATGTGTGGTGATGAAAAATCCCGTGTACCGCAGGCATATGAGCATTTCATTAGTTTGTGCATGGAAAAAGGAAGCAAAGACGAACTTGAAAAAATGAAGAAGGACCTTGAAAAAAGGGATATTAAGCCGACCGTCCAAAACTTTGGAGTAGAACCCGCTAAGATTGAATCTGTTAGACGGCTCGCTACTCAGTTAATGTCCAATATGGTGCCAGGGTTAAAAGAAGATATTGCTTTTGCTTTAACATCTGACCATATTCAGTATAGACTGCAGCGTTTAAACTCATTCTATTGACCTTTTTTCATTAATTCCTTTACCCTCGCCTCAATCATAGCTTTGAACAAAAAGAGATAAAGCAAGAAGAGAAAGATTATTTATTTTTCAGTAATTGCGATACTCTTTCGTCAATCATTTTTTGAATCATATCAGGAGTAAACATTGACTTTAACGTGCTGTTCTCTTGTTTGAGTTCGTCGTATTGTTTTTGTAAAGTCTCCGCATCCGTGAATATAGTTAGCTTATCCTGATTTTTAACATATTGCTCCAGCATCTTCTCTTGATTCCCTAAGAAATAATTTGATTCTACACCAGGGAGCTTATGACCCAACAAATACTCAATAAAAGTGTTATCCATTGAGCCGCTCAATTGAGATTTAAAATAATGCCTGAATCTATGGGGCTGGAAATATGACCGCTCCCACCCCAGCTTTGAAGCCAACCGCTTAAAGATTGTTCCGATGTAAGTGTCGTTTAAAGGCTTATCCTTCGTCTTTTGAGTGAATACGAAATCATTATCTCCGATCTTGTCTTTGTATTCGTGGATAGCGGTTAATGCCTCAGAGCCGATAAAGAAAGTGTATCGCCTGTTGGTTTTGCCTCTTGTCATATTCACGACAGCCACATTATTAACTATATTTTTCAAATGTCTTCCTTGGAGATGCTGAACTTCTGCCTGTGCTTGGCCTGATGATAAGAACGTAAGTATCAGAGCTTTAGTTAATTTCTCATCCACTCCGCAGCTTAATACAGCCTTCCGTATGTCATCTAACTTCAATCCGGGTAAATCCAGGTATCGCTCTGTTGCCATTGCGGGAATATTCGCTTTACTTAGTCCTTCTACTGGAATTTTATTAAACCTATAGAAGTGCCTCACTGCATTGATGAAGCCCAACTTTGTCCAGTTGGATAATTCAGGATCGCCTTTGATGCTCTGTATGAACCCTTCAAACGCCTTGATGTGCCTTAACTCCCAGGGAGCCACACGGTTAATATAATCCTCGTGAGCCTCTTTAATCAATGCGCTGCAAGTCTTCCCGGTATGCTCACAATATGCGATAAGTCCGTATCTGTATCTCGATGCTGTCTTTTCACTCAGGCTTTTAAGCCATGCTTCGTAAAGCTTATCAGTTATCACTTTGTTGTTAGGTGCTGGAGGCGCACGACTCATAACAATCACCAAAACTTAAATATGAACGTAATTAGTAATAAAACAATCGGTTATGTTCCTATCAGGTAGTGCAACGTGTGAATGAAAGAACGTTACAACCCGCACGAAATAGAGGAAAAGTGGCAGCGCAAATGGCAGGAAACCAGGATATTCCAGCCTGAGCCTGATGAGAGGGAAAAATTCTTCATAACAATCCCTTACCCTTATTTAAACGGCAACCTTCATGCAGGTCATACCAGGACATTCACCATCGGCGATGTAATTGCGCGGTACAAACGGATGCTGGGCTGCAACGTCCTGTTCCCGATGGGGTTCCACGCCACTGGGACGCCGATAGTGGGACTCGCGGAACAGATCCAGAAAAAAGACCCTGAGACCATAAGGGTGTATAACCAGCTTCACGGAATACCTCTTGATATCCTGAAGACCATCCAGACACCTGAGCAGATCGTGGAATATTTCAGCAAAGAAGCGGAGGCTGCCATGAAAAGCATCGGTTTCTCGATCGACTGGCGCAGAAGATTCACTACCACAGACCCCCATTACCAGAAGTTCATAACATGGCAGTTCAACCTTCTCCATGCAAAAGACAAGGTGGTAAAAGGCGCGCATCCCGTCAGATGGTGCCCGAACGACCAGAATCCTGTCGAAGACCACGATATCCTGAGGGGAGAGGATGCCACCATAATTGAATATACCCTGATAAAATTCAAACTCAACGACGATATCCTTCCCTGCGCAACGCTGCGCCCTGAGACCGTGTTCGGGGTCACGAACCTGTGGGTAAACCCGAAGAACCATCATGTAAGGATAAAAGTCAACGACGAGACCTGGGTTGTCAGCAAAGAGGCGTATGAGAAGCTTAAATTCACGGATAAGAAGGTGGAATTCCTGGAAGATGCCGATGCCGGCGAACTGATAGGTAAAAAAGTGAAAAACCCGGTCACTGATTCTCTCGTTCCGATACTGCCCGCCTCATTTGTAAGCCCGGCGAACGGAAGCGGCATCGTCATGAGCGTACCGGCACATGCGCCATACGATTACCTTGCTCTTCGCGATCTAAAGGGTGCGGACTTAACGGAATACGGCATCACGGAAGACGTTTCCACAATACAACTGATATCTCTAATTAAAGTACCTGAATACGGGAAATACCCGGCAGTAGATGCTGTCAACGAACTGAAGGTGAAAGACCAGAACGACCCCAAGGCGGAAGAGGCCACCAAGTTCGTGTACAGGCGTGAATTCCACGGCGGCGTGCTCACCGAGACCACGGGTAAATATGCAGGCATGGCCGTCTCCAAGATCAAAGACGTGCTGACGCATGACCTTATTTCCGAGGGGGTGGCGGATGTTTTCTATGAGTTCAGCGAACAGCCCGTGATATGCAGGTGCGGAGCCACATGTGTCATAAAGATGGTCGAGAACCAGTGGTTTTTGAATTACTCGGATCCGGCATGGAAAGCGCTTGTCTACAAATGTCTTGAAATGATGCAGATAATCCCGCCTGAGCTAAGGGTGGATTTTGAGAACAAGGTGGACTGGCTGAAGGATAAAGCCTGCGCGCGGCGCAAAGGGCTCGGGACAAGGCTTCCCTGGGACCCTGAATGGATGATCGAATCGCTCGGTGACTCAACAATATACATGAGCTATTATATCCTTGCTAAATACCTTGACAAGATCAAGCCCGAACAATTAAAAGAAGATTTCTTTGATTACTACCTGCTGGGTAAGGGCGCGCCTGAAGCCGCTGCGTCAAAAACCGGGATGGATATCGACCTCATTAAAAGGACAAGGAAGGATTTTGAGTACTGGTATCCGGTTGACCTGCGCTCGTCCGGAAAGGACTTGATCCCCAATCATCTTTTGTTCTTCCTCTTCCACCATGTTGCGATATTCCCTGAAAAATACTGGCCCCGCGCCATAGCCATCAACGGGTTTGTTTCGCTTGAAGGGCAAAAGATGAGCAAATCCAAGGGACCCCTGCTCACTTTGAAATCCGCGGTAAAAGAGTACGGCGCTGATATCACACGCCTCTATATCCTGAGCACGGCAGAGCATGTCCAGGATGCCGACTGGAGGAAAGCGGATGTTGATGCCACAAGGAAACAGGTTGAGAGGTTCTATAAAATAGCATACGATATCATCAGGTCAGAGAACGCAGGCGGATTAAAACTGATCGACAGGTGGATGCTGAGCAAATTACAGTACAGGATACAGGAGGCCACCGAGGCCCTTGATAAAATACAGACAAGAAGAGCGGTCCAGAACGCCTTCTACCTGCTTATGAACGATATAAAATGGTACGAACGCAGGGGGGGCGGCGCTGCGCGAAGACAGATACTGGGCACCTGGGTCAGGTTAATGGCGCCATTTACACCTCACATATGCGAGGAGATAGAGGAAGAAATGGGCGGGAATTTTATATCCCTGGCAGAATTCCCGAAGGCTGACCCGGCTCTTATTGACAGGAGCGCCGAGCTTGCAGAAGAGATAACGAGCAATACGCTCAGGGATATGGAAGAGATCATCAGGCTTATTAAGATAAAACCAAAAAGGATAATCCTGTATACATCCGCATCATGGAAAAAAATGGTGTTGAGGAAAGCCATAAAACTTAAAAAAGAGAACAACCTTGATATGAAAACCCTTATGAACGCGCTTATGAGCGACCCTGCAATGAGAGGGCAGGCAAAGGAAATACCCAAATTCGCTCAAAAGGTAATTACCGATATCCAGGGAATGGAGCCTGAACTGATGAATTCACTGCTTGAGGTGGAGTTTGATGAGACTTCTGCCTTAAACGAAGCCAGGGATTTCTTAAGCCAGGCTGTAGGGTGCAGTATAGAGATATATAGCGCGGATGCACCTGAGTACGACCCCCAGGGGAAAAGCCGTTTCGCATCCCCTATGAGACCTGCGATATATATCGAATAAGGCCTTAAATAATCTGATCAGAGGCATCATATCGGTTATCAATCTGACCGGAAGGGAACTAAAATATTTATCTGATAAAGTTGAGTAGTATATTAATGCTGGTAAACATGACTACAACGGAAATGCTTGAGAAGATATTAAACGACCTCAAACACATCGGAGGTATCGAAGCCTCGGCTGTGGCGAGCAGGGACGGTTTACTTATCTCCTCAACGGTTCCCCGCCAGTTCCATGCAGATACGTTCGCAGCCATGGCCGCTACAATGCTGGGAGCTGCGGAAACTGCAACAACAGAGCTCGGGAAGGGCATTCCGGAAAGGATTATCGTAGAATCAAAGTACGGGAAAATAATCGCAACAGGAGCGGGTCCAAAAGCGCTGCTTCTGGTTACGACCGAACCGAACGCAAGTCTCGGATTAATCCTGGTAGAGGTAGTAAAAGCATCCGAGAAAATAAAAGAAGTGCTGGGGTAAATAATATGAAACAGGTAGCGACAGGAGTAATTGGTCTTGATAATGTCCTGGAAGGAGGGTTCCTGCGACCATCAACTGTATTGATAGCAGGCACCGCAGGAACGGGAAAAACTACCCTTGTGATGCAGTCCATCTTTAACGCGGCAAGGAACGAAGAAGTATGCATGTATATCACTGCGCTCTCAGAGCCTATTGCCATGATCAATAATTTCATGTCAAAATTCTCTTTCTATAACATTTCATTACTGGGAAAAGGCAATGTGAAATACGTGCCCATCGACATCGAAACGATCCATAAAGGCTCAAAAGCGATAATTGATGAAATGGAAAGGAACATAGAAGTAATCAAACCGGACAGGATCGTCATCGACCCTGCGAACGTGTTCGTATACGGACTTGATGAAGAATCCCAGCGCCAGTTCTATTATGACTTCTTCACAAGCATGAAAAGCTGGAACTCCCTTGTCCTGTTAACGGGCGAATTTACTTCTGATACGCTTGTTAAAAGCACGCTGAGCTACCTGGTCGATGGCGTCATTTATATCAGCAACGAACCATTCTTAGACCGGAACGTACGTTATCTCAATGTTCTCAAGATGAGGGGACTGGATTTTCACGGAGGCAAGCATTCATGTAAGATAACAAAAGACGGGTTCATGGTGTTCCCCAGGGTGTCTCCAGCAATCAGGACATCCGTATCAAAAGAACGGTTATCCACAGGGATAAAAGGTCTTGACCAGATGACAGACGGCGGATTTAACCGGGGCTCGTCAATATTGATCTCAGGTTCAAGCGGGACAGGTAAAACAACTATCGGAACACAATTCATTGTAGACGGCCTGTTAAAAAAGGAGCCCGGAGTGATAGTCTCTTTTGAGGAAGATGCGCTGCAGATACGTGAAAATTCCAAAATGTTCGGCTGGAACCTGGAAGAGCATGAGAAGAAGGACCTCCTCAAGATAATATCCCCTGTTGAATCCGATGTCCATGAACTGGCGCTCCAGCTTTACGAGACAATTGAAAAAATAAATGCCAGGCGTTTGCTGTTTGACGGCACAGGCAAGCTGAACAGGATGATGCCCCAGTTTATCCCGTTTCCGGAATATATGGGAGACGTTATCAATAACATAAAAAATAAAAATGTAACAGCCATATACACAAATGAAACCTCGAACCTGACAGGGACCACGCAGATCACAGGTACAGGGATATCCCCAACCATGGATACTGTTATCCTGCTGCGGTACGTGGAGATAAAGAGTGAAATGCGAAAAGCGCTCTCGGTGCTCAAGATGAGAGGCAGCGACCACGATAAGGATATAAGAGAGCTTATCATCACTAAGAAGGGCGCTGAAATAAGACTGCCGTTCAGCGAATATTCAGGCTTATTATCAGGAAGCCCCATGAAGACGTTATCTGATGCTTTCGTAGAAGCTTTCAGAAAATAAT
>CABMIB010000036.1 GCA_902386135.1 uncultured archaeon | reverse complement strand
CAAAGGGGGCGTACTTCTTACCTCCCCCTTCATAAAATTTAGTGAAAAATTCCACGTACTGAAGTCTCAGTGAATGGATACCCGGGCCCAGAATTCCCAGTAAAAGGTTGATCAGATGCCCGATGAACAAAATTACTACACCTACGAGGGCAAAGAGAATCCCTTTGCCCAGCAGAACCCCTTCCGGCCTGATGAAAAGGTTCATGGCAAGCGTGTTAACTGCAAGGGCTATTCCTGCCGAAGATAAGCCTATTGCAAGTATCCTTGAGTATGAAAGGACATTACTGAGGAGAGTGGGTAATTCCAGAATGGATATAAACCCTTCTCCTTTTATCAGAAGGATGATCCCGATTAAACCGAGCACCAGCCCTCCGACAAGGATAGGGTCGCTCAATGGTATTGGCAATTTAGACATCATGGCAGGCATCAATTTAGCTATGACAGCAACGCCGCCAATCAATATCATCATCCAGCTTCCTTTAGCAAAAACCGCATGCTTCAAGTCGTGCTCTACTACAGTATTCCTGAACCCGATTACAAGACCCAGGAAAATATGGGCAATGCCTATAAATAATGTTAGCAGAAGCAGCAGCTTCACGGATTCGAACCTGTGGATCGGTAAATGTAATCCTGCAATTACAGGTCCGGCAATCCCAAGAATCCCGTGTTCCATTACTCCTTTGACCTCAACGTTGAAAATCGGAAAACCGAAAAATTCCCCGTATATGAAACCTAATATTACCGAGAGCACTGCTGAAAGAAGAAGTATCAACGCCAGTGCATTAAGTCCTCCTGTCTTGAACTTATTTCTAATTACAAGCGCCAGGGCAGCTACTATGATGCCGTATCCGACATCTCCCAGCATAATGGCATAGAACAGAGGGAAGGTAATGAAAACAACAACCGCAGGATCTATTTCTCTGTATTTTGGCGTTGCGAAAGTATTGATAAGCAGTTCAAAGGGCTTTGCAGGCCCGGGATTTTCAAGCTCGATGGGTATATCTTCCTCATTTACTTCCTCCTCGACCCTGGCAAAATATACCTTTCCGCCTGTACTCTCCTGTAATTTTGATTCTATCTCACCGTACTTTCTTGACGGCACCCAGCCATCTATGATGAATGCATTCGGGCTTGTGGCGAACCGCAGGGGAGCTTCAGCCTTTTGTGTCTCTATCGAAAGGAACTCATCAGCCGCCATTATGAAGTCCGCATATTCTTTCTTGATATTGTCAAGCTCGGATTTCAGGGCTGCATATCTTTCGTGAAGCGCAGCGGCCTCTTTTGCAAGCCCTTCGAGTATGACCGGCGGGTTGCCTTTTAATTCAGGTATCTTTATTTCAACATACGAGCGCTCTTCCTGGAGCAGCTTCTGGATATCTCCCTCAAAGGCACGGGGAATGAATAGCGCGAATATTTTTCTCTTTTCGTACTCTCCCGTGAACAGCTCGTAGTTATCAGTTATCTTGGAGAGAGCCGGTTTTATATCGCTCTCGATATACCCGACATAGACTTTTACAGTCTCATACCCGTAATATTCCTGTAATGATAATGGAAGCCCGAGGAACGGTTTAACAGCGGATATAAGGTCTTCTTTTTCCTTGATCTTGAATTCAATGCTCCTCAATTCATCGGTGCGCGATGAGACCTCATTTTGCAGTTTTGCAATCTTTTCATCGACCTGTGAAGGCAGTTCTTTTGAACTCTGCCTGGACGTTGGTTCTTTTGCAGCTATCCCGAGCTGGTTCGATATTGCCCTCAAAGAAAGGAGGTATTCTGAGAATTTGGAAGCAGGTTTCAGGGGCTTCCCTATCTTGAAATCCCCTGTCTCTTCTGCGTAGTCCGTTATATGCAGCACGTTTGACTTGTGGAGGGTGGAAATCGTATCCTCCATTATGTCTTTCGTGCCTGCAATCACGACCCTTGTCATTTTTGTGGGTTTAAGCATCTGCTGCCCTCTCGAATTCGGTTAAAATAAATTTGGTGGCTTTCTGTACGTTCTTCTTGGCCTTGTTCTTGCTCTCTTCAGCCTCTGCGATCCCTGCCTGGACGATCTTCTCTCTCTCTTCCTTGATCTTTTTCCGTGCTTCGCTTATTGCAGACTCGTAGGATTTCTGAGCCTCTTCCTCAGCCTTCTTGATTATCACTCTTGCCTGTGCATGTGCTTCAGAAATCTTCCGGCTCCGGGTCTCGTTCGCCTGGACGACTAAAGATTTGGCCTCCTCTTCAGCCTGCTTAATGTCTGATAAAATTTCAGCTCGTGTCATGGGATTCCTCTAAATGCGAAATAATAATAAGATTGTGTTTTCCTTCCTTCACATAGGAGAGCACCTACTTAAATTATTCGCTTTTGGAATTGTTTTTTGCAAGGGCGCATAGCTATTTTTAATGATAAATCGTTTTAAATTTTTTAAGGCAGGGGAACCATGTACATTGTTCTTCTCCCATGATTGAAACCGGCTTATAAATGCCTATGGCCGGATATACCAGTTTTAAGACTCTGCGATTACTTATTCCAGGCTTTATCTTCTCAAAAATACTTTCACACCGCTCTTAGTAAAGGATTTTAGATATAGATATCAGAGTATCAGCTACATGGATGGATATGGTAAAAAGAAAGAGCTTCGCCACGACAGACATACGGTATCACTACCGAGTGACCACATGGTGTTCGCTCCCAAATACAGAGGAAAGATACTGGTAGGGGATGTGGCAATGATCGCCGAGGGTATCATCTGCAAGACCTGTAGGGAGATGGATATCGAGATAATCGAGATTGCAGTTAATCCCGATCATGTCCATATTTTCTTCCGGTATCCGCCAAAGTATTCATTGAGTTATATCGCAAAGAAAATAAAAAGAATTTCGAGCAAGCGATTGAGAGATGAATTCCCTCAATTAAAAGAATGGTGTGGAGATCATCTCTGGGCGCCGAGCTGTTTCCATGGAAGCGTTGGGAATGGATGGGAGGTTGTAAGTAAATATATTGAAACACAGGATTTACACCATGCAAAAAACGATATGTATATGCCTCGTTCTTAAGTACGGGGTTTGTGACTGCATCCACGATCGTTATCATGCTCCTATGAGGCGATAGGTATCTCGAGCTCTTTTCAAGTGCTAAAACTCGGCGCCCCCTGTCAACCAAACTGTCCT
>CABMIB010000035.1 GCA_902386135.1 uncultured archaeon | reverse complement strand
AGAGAGCTTATCATCACTAAGAAGGGCGCTGAAATAAGACTGCCGTTCAGCGAATATTCAGGCTTATTATCAGGAAGCCCCATGAAGACGTTATCTGATGCTTTCGTAGAAGCTTTCAGAAAATAATCAATATGTTAGCTATCTCTCTTCAAATGATCCTTGAAATATATGCATGGACCGTAGCTGGCTTTATAATGATATTCGTAACCGTAATTGCCAAATTTTATCAAAAAAAGTTTGGCATAAAGACCTTTTATTATTTTTACGTTTTTCCGATATTAGTTCTTTTTACAGCAGCTTTTCATTTGTTTTTTTATAACTCATATATGTCCGAATCAATAGAACTCATAGGTTCTATAGGTTCTTTCCTGGCAAGCTTTTTCCTGTACAGGCTTATGGTAGGTGTAAAATGAGCTGGGAACTGCTCGATACAACATCCTTTTTTTTATTTACATTGATATTTTATTTTTTGGGTGTACTCAGTAAACGGCTGGGTGAAGTTATGGGGATGAAAAAATATTACTATATGTATTATTTAGGTATGGCTCTTATGTTATCAGGTTCGGTTGTAATGACTCCATACTTCAGTATTGAGAATCCCCGGCTGTATGGGTATGCTTTGTTCTCATCAGGTTTAACTGCCGGATTGATCGCATCAATAAAATACTGGGGATGGCTGTTCAAGGAGTTTTTTAAAGGATAATCCCAATGAAAACCATATATTTAATAATTTTTATTATAGTAATCGCAACATCGGGTTGTGTTGAAAAACATGAGACAGCGAACCTGAGTATCGTCCAGGAACCGGATATCAGGGAAAATGATACTGCAGTTATCGTTGCTATTGCCCCGGTGGTATCCCAGAAAGAGTCCTATGTATATTATGAGGACATGATACAGTATATCTCCGGAAAATTGGGAGGACCTGTAAGGATAGTGCAGAGACGCACATATCAGGAAATAAACGATCTGGTCCAGAACAATGAGATAGATTTTGCCTTTGTAAGCAGCGGTCCGTATGTTGAAGGCAACTCGAGGTTCGGGATGAGGCTTCTTGTAGCGCCAGAGGTAAATGGAAAAACAACATATAATTCCTACATAATCGTTCCCAGGAACAGCAGCTACACTAATCTGCTCGACCTGCGCGGCAGGAGGTTTGCGTTCTCAGACCCATTATCAAATTCGGGAAAACTTTATCCCGCATACAGGCTTTTTCTTATCAATGAAACTCCCGAATCTTTTTTTGGAAAGGATGAAAAAGGGAGGTATAACTATTTTTACACATACAGTCATGACAATTCCATTATTGCCGTGGCAGAACAACTGGCAGACGGTGCAGCGGTGGACAGCCTGACATACGATTATATGAAGAATACAAAACCTGAGATCATATCAAAAACAAGGATAATTGAAGTTTCGCCTCCTTTTGGAAATCCTCCCGTAGTAGTCCCGAAGGATATAAATCCGTTTTTAGAGAAAAAGCTTAAGGATATTTTATTGAATATGGATAAAGATGAAGAAGGCAGGAAGATACTATCCAGGATCATGATAGATAGGTTTGTAAGTATAAACGATAATGCCTATGATACCGTCAGAGGAATGAGGGAAGAAATCAAATGATGAGCCTGCGGTTCAAGATCGTTATATCAACGCTGTTCATAGGGTTACTGGTAATCATAGGGTCTTATCTGGTTATCCAGGATCTTCAAACAGGTATCATCGAGAAAGAGTTCCGTGAAAAAGGATTTTTATTAGCCAACAACCTCGCATTAGAAACTACAAACCAGGTTCTTGTGAATGATGTAGTAGAGCTCAGGAATTCAATTAAAGAATTAAATGACAGCTATCCGGATATTGAATATATTTTTGTGACCGACTCGGAAGGAATAGTGCTGGCACATACGTTTGATAACGGTTTCCCGAAAGCGCTTCAAAACCGGAGCAGGCCTTCTAGCGTGATGAAGGAATTTGTATATACCAGTGACAGAGGGACTATACACGAATTTGACGCTTCCCTTTTTAAGAATATAGGTTATGTGCATGTGGGCTTATCTGAGAACAGTGTCAGAGCGCAGGTCCAGGATGCATCGCAAAGACTGCTGCTTTTAGCCGTATCATCCATGGTCTTCTGGGGGATATTCATTTACCTCATTGGAAAATGGCTGACAGACCCTATCCTCAAGCTTACCAAAGGAGCTAAAAGGATAAATAACGGCATCCTTGACCAGAAGATAGAGGTACGCTCGAAAGATGAGCTTGGTGAACTTGCATCCACGTTTAATGACATGGCATCAAGCCTTGACCAGAAAATCCGGGATTTAGTAGCATCAAAGGAACAGACGGAGACTGCGCAGAAATACCTGGAAACGTTATTTAATGGCATTGATGACGGCATAATTGTGCTGAATGCGAATCATGAAATCATCAAAATGAACAAGTCATTCTCGAAGATCATGAACCTGCCGCAGGAACAGGTACTGGGTAAAAGCTGCCACGAACTTATCTTCGGAGTTGCGCCGTCAGAGCAGCAAAAAGAGTGCCCGGTCAGTTCAATTCAGCAAACAAAGAAACCGATAAGGATTTTACATGAGACTTATATCAACGGGAACAGGAAAATCCTGGAGATCAACGGCTCTTTGTTCTCAGATAACACGGGAGAACCCGAGGTGATCCTGGTATTGAGGGATGTGACACAGGAGAGGGTGCTTGAAGAAGAAATAATCAGGCGGAACAGGGAACTTACGGCGCTTAATGAGATATCCAGGATTATAAGCGAGACATTCGATCTGGACAAAATATTATCAAGAACGCTTGAAAACCTGTCAAAGCTCGCCGGCATGGAATCCGGAGAGATATACCTGCCGGATGAACATTCCGGAAAATTTTCTCTTAAGACACGTATGGGCAGTGAAGAAAATGTAATTCCTGAAATAACCCCTGCGTATATACGCGGCGAAATACTGGTCTCGGAAGATATACAAAAAATACCTGAGTTCGCATCAAATCGGAACCCGGGTTTCTTTTATGCCGGGATTCCTGTAAAGTTAAAAGACAGAGTCTCCGGGATAATTACACTCCGGGGCAAAAAACCACGTGTATTTCCAGCAAGGGAGAAGGAACTTTTCTTATCAATAGGCAACCAGCTTGGGGTGGCTATAGAGAACATAACCTTCTATAACAACATAAAATACCTGAAAGAATTCAATGAAGAAATACTGAACAACGTCAATCTTGCAATTCACGTTGTTGATAAGGATTTTAGAATACTTGCCGTTAATGACGAATTACTGAAACTTAATAAGGGTAAACTTAAAAAGGAACAGATAATAAATAAAAATCTTTTTGAAGTTTTCCCATTCCTTAAGGAAAAATATATCACTAAGGAATACGAGTATGTTCTCAACACAGGGGAGCTTTTCCAGACCGAAGAAAGGACCGAATATGAAAATGATGTAGTTTATACAAGCACATCCAAAATCCCGATCAAGGATAAAAACGGAAAAGTTGAAAAAATCATCACTGTAATGAAAGATGTATCCAACCAGAAGAGACTGGAAGAAGAACTAAAAGATTCCTATGAGGAGCTCAGGCTAACGTACGTGAAACTCAAGGAGCTTTATAAAGTAAAAGATAACTTCCTTTCAAATATGTCGTATGAACTGAGAACCCCGCTTACATCCATTATCGGATATGCCGAACTTATGCTTGATGAGAACGTAACCCCGGAACAGAGGCATAAACTTGAAATAATCCTGCGGAATTCACAGAGGTTATCAAGGTTAATAAAAGGATTGCTTGATACCGCGCTCATCGAGTCCAAGAATCCCCAGCTCGATATGCAGGAACTTTCAGTTTATGATGTAATAAGCCATGTAGCAGAGGATATGAAGACATTAGCATCCATAAAAAACATCCCGATAAATATCGAGGTTCCGCAGCGGTTGATGATTGAAGGAGACAGGGAAAGGTTGATGCAGGTCTTTTCAAACCTGATAGACAATGCCATTAAATTCACAATAAAAGGGAGAATAAAAATAACAGCCGAAGAAGAGAACGAATCCGTGCACATTAAGGTTGATGATACAGGCATCGGAATACCTGCAGATAAACTTGATATGATATTCGACAGGTTCTATCAGGTGGATTCGGTGGGTCCGCAAAAAGAAGAAAGTACAGGTCTGGGTTTATGGATTTCAAAGAACATAGTAACAGCGCACCGCGGCAAGCTCTGGGCGGAAAGTAAAAATAGGGGAAGTACATTTCATGTTTTATTGCCGAAAAGGAGAATTCAATGACAGGTAATATTTCTGCTAAAAAGGTGCTTGTTGTGGACGACGAGCCTGATACGCTTGAGCTTGTTAAATTAGTCCTTGAGAGCGCCGGTTTTAAAACAATGCTGGCTACGAGCGGGAAGGAAGCATTGAAACTGGCCCAGACATCAAAGCCAGACCTTGTGCTTCTTGATATTATGATGCCAGATATGGACGGATGGGAGGTTTTCAGGAAACTGAAGGAAAAGGATCCGGCTATACCAATAGCTATTTTAACAGCTAAGGCACAGAATATAGACCGGTTGCTGGGATTGCACGTATTAAAAGCAGATGATTACATAACAAAACCTTTTGGTAAAAACGAATTAATAGACCGGGTGAAAAAACTAACTGGTATGGCAGAAGTTACAGCGACCAAAAGTTAAAAAACCAAAGAGAACAAAAGGGGAAAACATGCAGGAACCAAAATTCAAAGTTCCGTTCTATACTGAAGAACGATGGCAGAACTGGATAACCAAGGTAAAGGATAGCGGATTTAAGATCGATGACCAGGACAAGGGCGCGATTTTCGTGTACATGGAAGACGATGTTGTACTTGCATGTTTGAAGGTAATAGCAAAATATGATAAGAACCTGATATCCGCGGAGAAAGCACTGCAAGACCTGAACGATATCAAAGAGATCGTCCTGAAGAAAGTCGATCCCATAAACGAGGATATCGACATGATGATCGAGTCCACGCAACTTGCGCTGATGGGTGTTTTTGCAGCGTGCGAATGTTATGTGGAAAAGGCGTTTGAAAAAACGAAATCCCTTGACAAGCTCATAAAGAGCGCAGTTGAGGCGGAAAAGGAAGAAAACATGGGAGCTGCGCTTGGCAGTATCGCAGAGATCGGCGCGAACATACTTGCAGGCGGGAAGCTCAATGATAAAGTTCTTGAAGATGTCCCTGAGGGACTTGTAGCTGAATGGCTTGATGGTATTGATTCGATCAGTGCGGCCATGCTCGGTGACCAGAGTTACCGCGATGACGAGCCTGATGAAGGTGATTAGAGTTTAAGGAGCCGTGGCTAAAAATCAATTCAAGATATGCTCATACATGATATTTTAGGGCTTGAAAGCCCGGATAACGTTTATTTTGTTGAAGAAAGCTACGCGGCTTTAAAAAATAATACATTGTCCTTACGCTATTTGGAAAATATCCTGAAAGAGCCGTCGGATGAGCTCAACGGGGTTGAAGATGAGAACGGCAATATAATCGGGCTGGCCCTATTCAATACTGAGACCGAAGAGGCGCCTGCTTTTTGGGCTGTTTTTACAAACCTTGTCTCATCCACCCCTGCGCCGAACGGAAGCAGCAGGAGGTTTTCTGATCTTGCAGGCCGTTTAAAGTTAAACAGCGTAAGCAGAACCACTTATAAAGAGTTCAAAACTGCGATAATTGAGTATTATTCCCTGGCGCTGGTGAACAGGCAGTTATGCGAGGGCTGCCGCATATCGAAGGAACCTTACGGGATGGTTTATATCGAGAGCAGAAAAAGCAGGCTTGCAGAGCTGCTGGATAAATATGAACTGCGCGGGGATATACTTGAAATATGCTGCGGCAACGGCATGTCCACACTGCCTCTTCATGAGCTGGGCTATAGTCCTTTAACGATAGATAATGATAAGTGCCAGATATGCCAGGGGCTTGAACATGAGGTTCTGTACCCGGAAAGGACTATTGTCCTTGATGCAACGAACCTTTCACAGTTTTTCCGGGAAGAGTCGTTTGACACTGTAGCAGGTTTCATGCTCGGCACGATATATTCTTTTAATAAAGAGATATGGGAAAAAATGGTGAGCGAAGCGGTCAGGCTCCTGAAACCGGGCGGGATGATGATGCTGACCGTAAATAAAAGGGAGGAGATGGAAATCCTTAAAAGCGTACTTGATACGACAAGGATGAAAGGGGATATAATTGATAATACGGATGATAAAGGCATTTATGACCAGTGGGTATATGTTGGGAACGGTTAAACACGGACATAACTATGCCGCGCGATCGCAGGGACTATTTTTACAGGAAAGCCAAGGTAGAGGGCTACCGCTCCAGGGCTGCTTTTAAGCTCAAACAGATTAACGAACGGTTCAACATAATCAGGAAAGGGGATACTGTTGTTGATCTCGGTGCTGCCCCGGGCGGATGGCTCCAGGTGGCTAAGGAACTTTCAGGAGGCACGGTGGCGGGTGTTGATATACTGCCAATAGAGGAAATTGAGGGCGTGGAAACGATCAAAGGGGATATCCGTCTTGATACTACGGTTGATAAGATTAAGGAATTAATACAGAGGGACAGTAAAAAAGAAGGTGCCGATGCCGTTATCTGCGATGCCGCGCCCAATCTTTCGGGGAACTGGAGCTATGACCACGCCCGTTCAATCGACCTTGCCACCTCCGCCCTTGAATGCGCCAGGAAGATCCTGAAACCCCGCGGCAGGTTCGTGGTAAAGGTCTTCCAGGGGGACATGTTCCCGGATTTCATGGATAAAGTGCGCCGGTCTTTCATTAAAGTGCAGGCTTTCTCTCCTGAAGCTTCGAGAAAGCAGAGCGCAGAGATATACGTTATCGGGAAGCAGTTGCTACCTGAGGAGGTAAAAATCGGTGGAGAGTATATGGTGACCATCGAAGATGTCGGGGCGAGCGGGGACGGGATAGCCAGGGTCAATGATTTCGTGGTGTTCGTAAAAGGCGCAGAGAAAGGGGAGACACTTAAGATCAGGATACGCCATGTCAAGCCGAATTTTGCGTTCGGGGAGCGGATTGAACAGGACTGATCTGTTTTTAGTGCCGGAAATACAAATATTTATTTAGTATCGGATTACAATTGCCTTATCATATGGATCTGGCAAAAATCGAGAAAATCTTGAAAAAAGAGCCTGATGAAGCTGCCGAAGAATTATTAAAAGAAGTTGAAAAAGTTTACGGGGAAGTGCCTTATATCCTTAATTTCATGAAAGATTCGCCTGAGCTGCTTGTGTCGAAGATCATATACGAAAATGCGATAGTCCGTGAGTTCAAGCGCCTTGATGCTAAAACGATAGAGCTTATATCAATAAGCGTAGCTGCGGCGCTGCGGTGCGAGCACTGCCTCAAGCTGCACATCCGTGTTGCTCAGAAGCTGGGTGTGACGAAAGAGGAGATCTTTGATGCCATACTGATAGCGGGTTCGTTATCCAACGCCGCCGTACTTGCAGAGGGAACAAGGGCAATGGATTCTGAAAAGCCCGGGCATAAGGATGAATGCGAGGTATGCGGGATTCCTGAAGGGAATGAGAAAAAGGATTAGAGCGGCTAAGATCTATCGTTTCGGCGCCATCCCGAGTACATTTATCATCTGGATAAGCTCGGTAAAAGCCTCGATCTCCCTGGCAAGAACCTCTTCTTTAGTCATCGAAATACTCATCTCCCCATCTACGGTCAGCATATCCGGACCCCTTCGCACCAATCTTTCCACTCCATCGCCTGATAGTATCTTCTTGATCTCGGGGTCGTAAACGAATGCCCTGCCCGGAAACAGGACGGTCTCTTTTACCTGGGATAAGTCCAGCGCTTTTATATCTTCGATTGTGATCAGGCAGCCGATATCCTTTTTTACCGGCACTACGTTCACAAGCCCGCCCAGCTTATCGAAAATCTCTTTCAACAGCGGCGCGGCAACTTCGCTTGTTATTATTGTTACTTCTTTTGTGATTTTCGGTAACTTCGAAAGCGCCTCAGGTTCATTTCTTATAGCGAACGGTGAGCCGATTTCGGGATCGTACAGCGGCGTACCTGTGACGCGGAACTCAAACCTGCTGTTTATGTCATCCACGATCGATTTGAATTCCGAAAGAGTATGGGGAGTAATATCTTCTAAAACAGGAGCATTATCAAGTATCAGGCCCTGCCCGTATGTATTGGCAAACCGCATCAGGATGAAACCTTTTACGCCCATCTCTTCAAGGTCTGCGCACGTCTTTAAAAGAACATCGCCGTCATTTACGCCGGGAATAAGTACAGCTGCCGCATACACATCGCATTTTCCCGCAAGAACGCGAAGCGCTTCAAGTGAGTCCTCGGGCGTCCTGTCGTTCATGTACTTACGCCGAAGCTCAGGCTCCGTGGCAAAAACCGTGAACGTGACCTCGTTTACGCCGTGGTCGATGAAGAACTCCGCATCATTTTTATTCAGTCCTTTCCCGCTTGTATAGCCGAGGTGTATCGGCTTTTTGAACTGGGACAGGAATTTCACAAGAGCCTTGAGCTCGGGATAACAACTGACATCCCCGCCGCCGCTTACATTGAATTTTGATACGTTCTTATTGAAAAAAACAGCCTGCTGGATTTCCTGTGCCACCATGGAAAGCGGCTTGAAACTCGAATAGCCTTCTTTTACGCTTCTTGTGCAGTAATTGCAGCCTTTCTGGAAGGGGAGGCAGTGTTTGCAGCCAAAAGGCTGGACTTCCTTTACTCCTTTAAAATAGCAGTACCTGCAAAAACCCCGGCAGTCATGTCCGGGTCTTCCTCCAAGGTCAGCGAGTATTTCCATGCTGTCCGAGATGCAGGAGAATATAATAAATCTATGGGAGGGTATCGAATAAGGAATGTCTGGATGCTCTTAAATCATGGTTATTTATCAATAACCCCGCGTACGGTACTCAACAGTTCCTCAGCAGTATAAGGCTTCATCAAAAAAGCATGTACTACGCCTGCAATATTTGCAAGCATATAATCCTCAGCCGATCCGCTGACAGCAATGAGCCTGACATCCGGGTTGATTTTGCGAAGAACCCAGATACAGGCCGGACCATCCATGACCGGCATCATCATATCAATGAGAACTGTTTTTATTTCCCCTTTGTGGCTGGAATATAATGATACTGCCTCTGCTCCGTTACTGGCTGTGAGAACTCTATATCCTTGTGCTTCCAGTGTCTCTCTTGCCATCTCACGGGTCCGGGTTTCGTTATCAACAACTAATATCAGTTCCTGGTGTCCCGTGGCAGGATCAGGCTGGTGTACATCTGCTTCCTGTACCCCAGCTTTAATCGCAGGCAAATAGACCTTGAATGTCGTCCCCTTCCCAACTTCACTGTGGACATCTATAAATCCACCATGGCTTTTTATAATAGCAAGGGATGTTGAAAGACCAAGTCCTGTACCTTTGCCGGGTTTTTTTGTCGTAAAAAAAGGTTCAAAAATCCTGTCCATTACTTCAGGGGGGATACCGATTCCCGTATCGGAGACGCTGATAACAATGTATGGACCGATTCGAGCTTCTGCATTAACACGAGTAAAATTCTCATCAATGAAAAGATTTCCGGCAGAAATGCGGAGGATGCCCCCATCCGGCATCGCATCACGGGCATTCACACAGAGGTTCATCAGAACCTGGTGCAATTGAATGGCATCCCCAACGATGTTCCACAGGTCTCCAGATACATCAGTCCTGACTTCTATGGACTTTGGAAATGTCTCTTTTGCGAAACTCTCAACATCAAATATCAGGTCTGCCGCCTGGATATTCCTGCGTTCTCCCTCGCCTCCTTTTGCAAATGACAGGACCTGCTTTATCAAGTAAGCCCCGCGTTTAACGTTTCTTTCGAGTATCCCGAGCAGTCTCCTGCTTTCATCATCCGTGAGCCTTTCCTGTAATATCTGTAGCGACAACATTATCGGTGTCAGCACATTATTGAGGTCATGAACGATGCCGCCAGCTAACGTGCCGATGCTTTCCAGGCGCTGTGCACGAAGGAACTGTGCTTCGAGTGTCTTTTTCTCGGTTATGTCCGTGTTAATTATAAGAATTGACTTCGGGTTTCCATTGTTATCCCGCACAAGGGTCCAACGGCTTTCTACTATAATTTCCTTTCCTTCCTTTGTTACCTGGCTAAGCTCGCCGTTCCATTCACCTCGATCTATCACGTTTTTGCGGGCTTCGATGTGAGAAGGCGGTTCTTCTTTATACAGAAGCTCATTTGCATTTTTGCCGATGGCTTCATCTGCTGTCCAGCCGTACAGGCGCTGTGCGCCCTGATTCCAGTAAGTGATCCGATGTTCCAGGTCCCGGACAACAATGGCATCGTGCGCTTTATCGAGAAGAGTAGCCTGCTCCTGTATTTGTTCCATTGCACGCTTACGCTCTGTGATGTCCTTCACAGTTCCCATACTGGCTGCCTTCCCACGGTAGGTTATAAGCCCGACATTCATATTTACGGTAGTTCTTGTCCCATCCTTTTTGAGTCCATGGAATTCATATTCCCTGGGGACATTTTCTCCCGCCTGCCTCCTGAAGTAGCGGTTTACAACCATCTCTAAATCTTCCGGTGCAACAAGCTCCCGGAAGTCTTTTCCGATAACCTCCTCTACCGTGTAACCACACATTCTGGCAAACGCTTCGTTGGCAAACTCAATTTTACCGTCCTGTATAAGAAAGACCCCATCCTGGATGTTCTCAATTAACGTGCGGTATTTCTCCTCCGATTGTTGCAAAGCCTCTTCTGCACTCTTATGCCATGTAATGTCGCGAGCAATGCCCTGGTAGCCGACCACTTTACCATCATGGGTTTGCGGCTTTACCGTGAATTCCATGGCAATATAATCACCCGGTTTTGAAAGAACGCGCAATTCAAAGCCTTGAGGCTGCATTTTTTCGCCAAAGGCGCACTGATAAACCAGTAGTTTGAGGGGTAAATCATCAGGGTGGACGAGAGGCTGGAAATTCTTTCCGATCCATTGTTCACGCTGCCAGCCTGTAACAGTTTCAAAAGCAGTATTCAAGGAAGTGATCGTACCATCCGGTGACAGCGTGAAGATAATGTCCTTTGAACTCTCAATGAGATCTCGATGGTATCCTTCCGATTCGCGAAGTGCCTCCTCTACCTGCCGTAACCTTTTTTCTGATTTTTCTAATTCGGCAACCCTCTGGCGCAATTCTATTAATTCATCGGCGGGCTGCTTTTTATTCACGTCTTCGTTTTTCACCCTGGTTACCCCACATTATGATATTAGTTGTACACCCCACAGTATCAAGTGTAATTTCGTAGTAGCCGAATAAATCGTTTGTTTTCAACCGGGTATAAGATGATGGTGGATAGGGCATGGCTTTAACATTACAACTCTACTTAAAAACATTGCCCTTCCCTGTAGTATCTTGAAAAGTATTTGAATTTATAAAAAATCCGATGGAATAAAGGCAAGCCCGAACACTACAACAACCTTTACATATCTTTAAGCGTTTTTAGTACCTGAAACGACCAGATATGACTACACTTGACCCATGGGGCGCCGTAAAAATCGATAATTACTCAAAACTCTTTGATGAGTTCGGGATATCGAGGTTCGATGAGCTTCTCGGACGGATACCCAACCCGCACAGGTATATGCGAAGACACATCATTTTCGGGCACCGGAGCTACGAAACAGTCCTGGATGCGATGCTCTCAGGCAAGCCTTTCGCTGCAATGAGCGGCTTCATGCCCTCCGGAAAAGCCCACCTGGGGCACAAGATGGTGATGGAAGAGATAATCTGGCACCAGCAGCAGGGCGGGGATGCGTTTTTAGCAATAGCGGACAGGGAGGCGCATGCCGTCAGGGGTAAAACCTGGAAGGAATGCAGGGAACTGGGGATAAACGAATACATCCTGAGCGCGATAGCTCTCGGTCTTGAGCCCGGAGCGCATATTTATTTCCAGTCAGGCTCAAACCAGGTGAAAGACCTTGCTTTTGAACTCGGGATAAAAGCGAATTTTTCTGAGCTGAGCGCTATATACGGCTTCAACGGGGAAACGAACGTCGCGCACATGATAAGCGCCCTGACGCAGAGCGCAGATATACTCCAGCCGCAGTTAAAGGAGTTCGGCGGACCAAAACCTGTAGTCATACCTGTGGGCGCAGACCAGGACCCGCATATCAGGCTGACGCGGGGATTGGCTGATAAGATTAATAAGTTCCATGTTTTCCCAAGTCCTCCTAAAACCCCCTATTTCAAAGGGATGATACACATATATTCAAAATCACCAACCGCAGATATAATGAAAACTGAACATGATTTTAATTATCTTACAAAGCGTCTATTGCAAGAAAAAATCGTATCTAAAGAAGGTATATCAGTTAATGATGATGTAGATAGTTTAAATCGTTATACGGGGCATATAGAGATTGCCTGTATAAAATCTTCTCCTGAAGATTTATTGCCAAAAGTTCAAAGGCTTGTGGTGGAGATTGCTACTGAATTAGATGGTTATGCCTTCATGCCTCCCGCCTCCACGTACCACAAATTCATGACAGGTCTTCAGGGCGGAAAGATGTCAAGCAGCGTCCCTGACAGCTACATTGCCCTCACAGACCCGCCAGAGGAAGGCGCAAAAAAGGTGATGCGTGCAAAGACCGGCGGCAGGGTGACGCTGGAGGAGCAGAGGGAAAAGGGCGGCGAGCCTGACCAGTGTAGCGTATATGAATTGCTGCTTTTCCATCTGGTAGAGGATGATAACGAGCTTAAAGAATACCATAAGGAATGCGTGGGAGGCACGCGCGTGTGCGGCATGTGCAAGAAACACGCTGCCGAGCTTATGAAGGCGTTCCTGAAAGAGCATCAGGAGAAGAGGGAGTTGGCGAAGGAAAGGTTGGGGGAGTTTGGGTTATGAATATACAGGCAGTTTAGGCATTTATCTCAACCAGTTCTTCTGTTATAGAAGGAGGTATTGGTTCGTTATGCTTTTTTAAGCTGACTAAATATCCCTGGATGGCATCTGTTATATTTGATATTGCCTCGCTCCTGGTCTTCCCCTGGGATATACAGCCAGGCAGTTCGGGAACAGAAGCTATAAAAACTCCATCTTCATCCTGCTCTATTAAAACTCTAAATTTCATAATATTAAGTTGTATCTTGGATAATATAAATTCTTGTCTTTCAAAATTCTGGTAGAGTATGACAACGAGCTGCCTGCCGCCGGCGTCCTTTATCCAGGCTTTCGTGCCTTATACAAAGAAAGCGTGCCGAACATCGTCGCATATCTGGCTGTCTCTTCAACTTCCTCAAAACCAGCCTCGCGGAACATCTTGGGAAGCAAGCCTTTTATATTATCTGAAGTGTCCTCGAATAATCCGAAGAAACGTGCTATTAGGTACATCAGGACATTCTGCGGCTTCCCGAAGTCGGCAGCGTGCAGTTCTCCGCCGGGCTTGAGCACCCGGAATACCTCTCTAAATGTGCGAGCCTTGTTCTCATGGGTCAAATGATGGATAACGAGGCTGGAAACAACACGGTCAAAAGAATTATTAGGGTACGGCAGTTCAAGGGCTGATCCTTGATCCAATTTTATATCCACGCCTGCCTTCTGAACTTTCGACCTGGCGATATCAAGGATTTTTGGGTCGATATCAAGCCCGATTATCTCAGCTTCCGGGTAAGTCCTCTTAATAAGGATGGTCAGCGTGGCTGTACCGCAGCCCAAATCAAGCACCCGGCGGCTTTTCTCTATCTTCATCTCCTCTATCAGGCGGCGCTTGAAGGTGAGCTCGCGCATGGTCAACTGCATAATGAGGTCGTAGAGCGGGGTCAGAAGGTTGAATCCGAGGGCGGGGATGAATTTGGTGGAGGGTTGGGACATGGTTTTGTTTTATATAAGCAAGGAGAGTCCTTCAGAATGAATGGAATATATTTGAAGTAATCTACGAAATATTTTCCCCCTTTTCAGCCTCAAGGCATACTTGTATTGCCTCTCTTACGCGTTCCACAGCCTGCTCTACGGTTTTGCCCTGTGTATAGCAGCCAGGGATGTCAGGAACTTTTGCAATGTACATCCCATTCTCGTCCTGCTCAATGAGAACTGTGAAGTTCAGAGAAGTATGTTTCATTCTGATGTTCATTTTCACCTTTTGTATGCTTTATCATGATGTTCAAGGTCAAGGAAAAGAACCAGTTTCTTCTTTTCAAAAACCCTGTAGGTTAGGACAAACGAACCACTAACATGCACTCTGAGGCGATCCTCGTATTTAAGATGCTTATAATGATATGGATTCTGAATTATCTCGTTAATCTTCTTCTGACAGGCAACCAGGAGAACTTTATCTTTTATTTGCAGCTTTTTAAGCTTACGCTCAAGCGTTTCCGTGAGTTCAAATTCGTACGGCATGGGCGTTCTTACAGTCCAAAATGCTCATCGAATTCTTCTATATTCCTGAAATGAATCCTTTTATCTTCTTTCTCAATTTTATCAAGCTTTTTTACATATTCAGGATTGAGTTTTTTGTGAATATCGCTATCAATCTCGCTTATTGTAATTTCCATGCTGATTATTTTTTCTTTCAGGAAATTAAGGTCGTTCCTTATTTCGTTCAAAATTTCTGCATCGGACATGAGGGTTCACCTTTTATAACCTCTATTCTCTCGGAAATACTTAAAGACATTTCTTGAAAAAGTAATCTTTTATATCTCATGATGCTGGCGTAAGAAAGGAGGATGCTCATCCATGATTTACTTTCAGGTTCTTTTTTGGGCAGGATGCGGTAGTTTAACACTTTGTTAATTCTTACATGCTGTTCCGTTTTTCTATTTCCTTCATAAATTGTAACCAAATCTCTGGAATATTATTCGCTAAATCCTCTAATTGCGCTTCGTTGAGCATGAAACCATATGCATGGACAAAAAAATGTCTGAAAGCTAAGTACTCATAAAGTTCATTGGTTAGATTCTCTGATATGATTCCCTGAGATGCAGAAAGGTTTAGTAAGTCTTTATGCCATGTTGCAGATTTTGGAATTTCAATGCCTTTAGCTTTTAGAATTTGTTTCAAAATGTTTTCAATGCCATTGTAAATATTATGAAGAAATGTAGCGATGGCTGCCAATTCAATGACTGTTTTTTCATCTCTAGCCATTGTGTCTTTGAGATTGCTCAAAGCTATCTCAACATTTTCCTTTTCTGCAAGTATCTGTCTAGATATGTCATCCATAGATTCTTACACCATTTTCTTCTACAAGGTCGTTAAATAATGATTTCCGAGAAAGATCAATAAGGTGAACTGGCTTTGATAGATTTTTGAATAGTTCAGCATAAAATTTGAAGAATAAACGAGGTTCGATTCCCTTTACTCCAAGGTCTATGTCATTGGATTTTTTGTCTTTTTCCACGGATGAACCAAATAAAATAATAGAGGAGACGTTGTATTTTTTGGCGCACTGGGTAATAATTTTTTTATCAATTTCAGTTATCATCTTTCCATGCCTCATTGGGTTTTTGATTCTTGAGCTAATGCCTTTAATTTTATCTCTATACCCTTTTTTAGTTCTAATAGTCCTTCATTATTGTTTAAGTATTGTAAGAATCTATGGTGCCTCAGATCAAAAGGGATATCTTCAATATTTTGAGTAATTGGTATTACATTTTTTCCCAAAGTATGAGCAATTCCAGTTTCATAAAATACATTTGGATTTTTTCCTGAAAAATCTACAATAACAATTGAAGAACAACAGATTAACTCGAAGATATCTTGAACAATGGTGCTATTGTTCCAAATATCATCAACCCTTTTACAAGTCATACCAACATTATGACATGCAGCCCTTATAGTTTCAAGAACTTTATCATATTCCATTTTAAATGGCATCATGACAGATACCAAATTAGGATCAATTGGCTTTTCAGGATCATTAAAAACAGAAGGTGAAAAAGTCATTACTTTTTTCACTTTTTTCACATCTATTGATGTCGAAATAAACCCTTCAATAGATTTAAATTTAATTGCTTTATATACAGGTCTTCCAGATATCTGTGAATCTACTTCTAATCTGTATCCATCTGGCATTAAAAATTTGTTGAATTCTGATAAAGTCTCAAAAACTTGCTTTTCATCAGATAGAACCACCGGGTGGAGACAGGTCTCTATGAATTTGAGAAATGTGTCATCGTCGCAGTTCAGTAAATTAAAATATTTGTACAGTAGGTAATCGTAGTCATAATCAGGGTTGTTAATTACATGTTGCCATATATCACCTTCCGCATTTTTAAATCTGATATCTGTAGATGGCATTGTGGACAGATTCCAAATTCTCTTCAAAAAACTTATAAGATCCAATCTCCCATGAAAAAGATATTTCTTAAGAAGCAAAGAATCTATAATATTTCTTCTTGTAACTTCCGAGATATCCAGGATGCTCACCTCTATATTATATATTCTTGAGTGTTTTTCAGATGATTTTAAATTAGCTGTAAATCTAATTTAAAAGGATATTAATATTTTTGTTACTTCCTCTCCCTTGCCGCCTTCAGCATCAATTGCATCTCAGTCCTTGCCACCATATCTCTCACAGCCTCAACCGCATCAATATTCGCGCTGATACTTGTTATCCCAAGCTCCACAAGCCGCTTTGCCACCTTCGGATTGCTGCCAGCCTGCCCGCAGATGCTCGTCTTCACGCCTGCCTTGTTGCATTCGGTGATAACATACTCGATAAGCTTCAGCACAGCAGGATGCATCTCGTTATAAAGATGCGCCACATGCTCATTGTTCCTGTCCACCGCAAGCGTGTATTGCGTGAGGTCATTGGTGCCGAAGCTTACGAAATCCAGTCCTTCGGCTATGAAATCATTGATTATGAGCGCAGCCGCCGGGATTTCCACCATTATACCGATATCGATCTTATCAATATCAAGCCCCTTTGAGCGCATGAACTCTTTCGCCCGTTTCAGTTCCGATGGGTGCTGCACCAGTGGAACCATGATGCCCATATTGCTGTATCCGCGCTTTATCAGCTCCTTGAACGCCTTTACCTCAAGCTCGAAATGTTCTGTGTCGATAAGGTCGCGCCTTATGCCGCGGTATCCCAGCATCGGGTTCGGCTCAATTGGTTCGCCCTCTCCGCCTTCCATTGCCCTGAACTCGTCTGTGGGCGCATCCAGCGTCCGTACCCATACAGGCTTCGGATAGAACGCATCCACAACTGTCTGGATGCGCGAAACAAGCTCATTGACATATTCATCCGCTTTCCCTTCCTTGATGTACTGCTTCGGATGTTTGGGAAGACCGAGGATCATGTGCTCGATCCGCAAAAGTCCTACGCCGTCAGCCTGCGTCTCGACCGCCCTTTGCGTGGCTTCAGGGATGGAGACGTTCACCTTGACCTCTGTAGCTGTGATGGGTTTGGATTTTGCAAATGATAACTGCATCTGCGGCGGCGGAGCTAGGGGTGTTACGGTATCTTTTTTACCTTCGAACACAAGCCCTTTTTCGCCATCAACCGTTATCTTCATGGTGTCGGTCAGTAGTTCTGTCGCTCTTCGCGTTCCGACAACAGCCGGGCATCCCAGCTCACGCGAAACTATAGCTGCATGGCATGTCATTCCGCCCTCATCGGTCACTATCGCGGCTGCGCGCTTCATGGCAGGGACCATATCCGGGGTTGTCATGACAGCCACAAGTATGTCGCCTTCCTTGACCTTTCCGAGTTCGGTCACGTCTGAGACGAGTTTCGCCTCTCCATAAGCCATCCCGGGCGATGCGCCCAATCCTTCAAGCAAGGCGGAAGTCGCTACTTTTTCCTTCCCCTCTTTTTTCTTCTTTATGGTGGTTATGGGTCTTGACTGGAGGATATATATCTCATTATTTTTAATCGCCCATTCCACATCCTGGGGGCTCCCGTAAAGGTCTTCGACAACTTCCCCGAACCCGACCAGTTTCAGTATCTCATTATCATCAAGTACAATGGCATTCTTCTTATCCTCAGGTACGGGTATATCGATCGTTTTACCTGTGTGCAGGTCCTTTGTATGCATGATATTTTTAGTGGCTATCTTGCGCTCAAGGATCTTTCTTGTTTGCTTATCTATGGAATAATAATCCGGGGAAACTGAACCTGAGACCACGGCCTCTCCAAGCCCCCATGAACCTTCGATTATCGTGATGGGTTCCCCTGTCGCCGGGTGGGATGAGAACATGACGCCTGCTTTCTCCGCATCCACCATCATCTGGATTACCGCGCACAGGTTCACCTTCCTGTGGTCAAATCCCTGCTTAACGCGGTAATAGATGGCGCGCGCGCCGTAAAGCGATGCCCAGCATTTCTTGACAGAATCAATTATGTTCTGCTCTCCCCTGATGTTAAGGAATGTATCCTGCTGGCCTGCAAAACTGGCATCAGGCAGGTCTTCAGCCGTGGCGCTGGAACGCACTGCTACGAAGACTTCGAATTTCTCTTCTTCGTCCTCCTTGAGAAATCCCAGGTCTTTTATTTCTTTAAATCCCTTTCCCTTAAGCTGGTTGGAAAGCTCTCTCTGGCACAGTTCCCTGTATTTTGACCTTATGCTCTCTTCAATATCGGCAGGGATACTTGCTCCCATGATGATTCTTTTTGCGGTTTTCTCAGCTTCCCTCAGGATATCCGCATCATCAACATCCACTTCAAGCGACCTGAAAAGCTCATCGCTGACGCCGTTCTCATCTATGAACCTGCGAAAAGCCTGCGCCGTCACCGCAAATCCGCCAGGTACGGGCAGTTCTGCGCGTATCATCTCACCTAAACTCGCACCTTTTCCGCCTACTATAGCTATATCCTCTTTCCCAACTTCTTCAAGCCATACGACCGAATCATTTGCCATATTCTTTCTCCTTTAACGACTTTTGAATTTTATTGAGCTTTTTATCGTAACTTTCAACGCCAAGTTTTAACATAAAAGGCAGTTTTTCCCGCGAAAAACCGAATTCCTTGGCGATGTTTTCAAGAAAATATACATCCATTCCCTTATGCTGCGCCCTCTCGACACGTACCGCCTCTATCAGTGCCACTGCTTTAATAAAGACTTTGACGAAATCAAAAGTAGGTGTCACGGTGCCGTTCTCGATACGCGATATGGACTCCCGGCGAAGGTTCATTAATTCCCCCATATCCTCTTGAGACATGTCATATCTCATCCTGTACTCCCGTATCACTTCTCCGGGGTCTAGGCTCAGAAGAACCTCCGCTGCAATATCTTTCTCAAAAGAGACCAGCCAATCGGGCGTGTATATTAAAGGCTTTGATGATAATTTCAAGCAATCCTCCAAATAAATGTTACATCTTATGTCTCATTCATTTGTAATTCCTATAAGGATGGCTTCTTATTTAAATATTTCTTATTACTCCCGTTAAACTACATGATTTATAATGTCACTTTTTCCCGGAGCCTCTTTTGCCAGTAAAGCTGGCTTTTCTTAGCCGGGTGTTCTGGTCGAAAAGTCCCATGAAAATATTATTTCTTTTCGTTTCATTGCTGTATTCGTCAAGCTGCCCCTCAAGCTCCCGTATCTTATCCTGGAGTTCGTCTATCTTTACATCCTTTTCTTCCAACTCCTCTTCCAGGTTCTTAATCGTAACCTCCCGGCGGTGTATTGTAAACTCCATCTTTTTCTTATCAGCCGGGTGTATAGACTGTACAGGCTTCCTGACCTTTATTTCTACCTTTTTTTCAAGTTCAGGTATGGCTTTACCCGGAACGGGGGCCGAAAGAAGGGTCTCATCCACCTGTCTCCCTTTCAGTTTCTCGATATATAGCCTGGATATCCGGTGTTCCTCGGCAGAAAGGGTCCAGGAAGTTCCTTTGTAACGCTTTTCCTGGCCAGCAAGATCAAGCAGCCTGTTTGCGGCAGGTATGCCTAACCAGCCAATGTTCTTATAATAATCTAAGAGACCGGGCAGGTTGTTTTGACCTACCCTCTCAAGCATGAACCGGAGCCACTTTCGTTGAGTCTCTATCGATATATCTGTGAGTTTTTCCAGCATCTACTATGCGCTATGCCAGAATTGCTTCGGCATGTCCATCGCCAGCTTTAACGCGCCATCCGCGCCACCGAAAACCGGGTCGTTGCATTTAAAGACCTTGCCGCCGTCGATGAGTTCAAGCTCACGTTCCAGAACCTTGTCAAGCTGTCTGATCTGGCTGCCTCCGCCTGCCAACCAGATGTTGGAGCGCAGAGCATCTTGGAAATCAGGGTCATAGGTAGAGATAAGCCTTGAGATCCCGCCCACGATATCAGGCAGGATGGATTCACATGCTTTCTTCATTTCCTGCGTTATTGTGAGTTTCAATACAGAAGAATCAACCGGGACATCCATGATAAGCTCCTCTTCAGGATCGCCTACAAATGAATGCTGGTCTTTCCATCGCTTTGCCATCTCGGTTGTTACCCGGACATTTGTATACTGGTCTGAGATATGTTTCACCAGTTCCTTATCGATGAAGCTCCCTGCTTTGTTGGTACTGATCTGGTCATCGGGTTCGGGAAGCGTGCCGTGGACGCGGCATAGATCGGTGGTGCCTGCCCCGATATCGACTACCAGGGAGTGCTCAAGCTGCCCGATATTATAAGCCACGCAGAAAGGTTCGCTTGCTACCATTATACCATCAAAGAACTCCTTTGCCATCTCGGTTATTATTTTTTTGCTCAGTACGCTTGCCTGTGCAGGCACTCCTACAATGGCGTACTTCTTGGCGTTATTACATGCATCTACCGAGTTGAGTACATAATCAAGCAATCCCTTTGCAGCTTCTATGTCCTCTCTCTGGTTTTTCAATACGCCGTTCTCGATTGGTTTATAGATGTTAAGAGCAACCCTGTGGTGGATTGCCTCCTCTCCATACAGATGTTCTTTCTGCAAGAATTTTGAAGCGACAGCATCTTTTGGGCTTCCTATCACGGTCAGAATGCTATTCTTCTTACCATCGCTGGTCGAGATGGCTGTATGATTTGTTCCCAGATCGATTCCTATATACATAGTCTTACTTTCAGTGCTTGCTGGTTCAGCAGCGATTTTGTTAGCTTTACTTTTTGATGCCATACACTTGCCTCATTATAATTATTATGGTAATCATATAGTTAGGGTTCTGCTTAAATATATACTTTACGTAATCTAAACCCAAAAATAGATACGTCGCAGCATAGCGGTCATTTTTTACGGTAAATTTCCAAAAGATGCCGCAGCGTGTTGAATCAGTCGATATGGCAATTTAACGGTTAATTTGGCACTTTAACCGTTATATCGGTTATCTTCCGAGCGCAGCATGAGCCTTTGCAAGGTGCCTTGCTGCCAGCGCACCGATTAGTGACAGCTCACCTGCCAGTATAGCCGCAGCGATTATTTCACCTAGCTTCCTGGCGTTCGCACCGGGCGGGTCTCCTGCTCCTGCTACGCCAAGCATGTTCAGGCACTCCTGCTGCGCGCCTATGCGCGTCCCGCCTCCCACAATCCCCACGGCCAGCGACGGCAGCGTGACAGAGCAGTAAAGCCCGTCATCTGCGTGTTCCATCATTGTTATGGCATTGCTTGCCTCAACGACATGCGCCGGGTCCTGCCCGCATGCAATGAACATGGCTGCTGCGATGTTCGCAGCGTGCGCGTTAAAGCCAAGCGAACCTGCGCGCGCAGAGCCTAAAAGGTTTTTCCTGTAATTCACCTCAGCCATTTTCTCAGGCGTCGTGTGGAGTTTTTCCATGATCATTTCCTTTTTGAGTATCACGTCGGCGGATACGGTCTTTCCCCTGCCCATTATAACATTGATCGCAGCAGGCTTCTTATCCGTGCACATATTCCCGGAGAGAGCAACGAGTTCAACATCGTTCTCTTCAAGAACAAGGTCAACCGCCGCATCAGTGGCAATAGTGACCATGTTCATGCCCATGGCATCCTTCGTATCATAGGCGAACCGCAGGTAAACGCTCCTTCCGGCCACGAACGGCTCAACTGAAAGCAACTCCCCGAACCGTGTCGTTCCTTCGGCTTTTTCTTTCAGGCGCTGAAAATTCCCGCAAACCCATTCCACAAGGTTTTTTGCACCGATTACGTCTTTTGCCCTGAAAACAGGGGCGCGCGTCATCGCATCCCTGAATATCCTGACGTTCGCCCCGCCAGAGGCTGAAATGACAGAGCATCCCCGATCGGCGCTTGCGACAAGCGCGCCTTCGGTGGTAGCCAGGGGGATGTAATAATCTCCATTTGCATATTCGCCTTTCACCCGTAACGGTCCTGCAACCCCGAGAGGAATCTGGACTGCGCCTATCATGTTCTCTATGTTGCGCTTTGTTACGTCCTCAGCGTCAAATGAATAATTGCTTATATGTTTGAGCTCTATTCCTGTAATTTCAGAAATCGCTGTGCGCCGCAGTTCAATCGCCGCTCCGGCATCGGGCATATGACCTGTCTCATTGAAGCGTACATCGCCCTTTTTGAGTTTTTCAAGGAGTACCCTGTCCATGAGGGCGTTAATTGGTTTCAGTATTTAAAAAGATAACAGATTCACAGGTTTATCACAAGCTGTCCTTCCTCACAATACTCAAGCATCAGGTCGGCGACCTCAAAAGAATGTATCATTTCCACGCCTTCGATGAGTTCATCTTTTTCAAACCCGATCATCGACGACGCAAGTTCACAGCATTTGAATTTTACTCCCATGTCCATGCATTCCCTGACGCGCTCATCATACGGGGGAGTGCCGGTCTTCCCTTTTTTTGCGAGGATAACTCCCATCGGGCCCCAGAGGACGACCACCACGTCTATTCCTTTCTTGCGAAAGTATTTCGCAAACCGCAGTATCTCCATCGGGCTTGTACTCTCATACACCATGTTCTTAAGGAACAGGAGGACTTTTGTGACTTTCCTTTCGGGCATCAATATATACTTGGAAGAGAGGGTATTTAACCCCTGCTCATGCGCAGCTCAGCGTTTACCTTTCTGCATCATCTCGTCCAGCAGTTCCTTTGCCCTGTCAGCCCTGACCTTCCTTTCTTTGACCATTATCTCTGCTATCTTATCCACCATATCCCCTGTGGCGCCTGCCTGGATAGCAACGTTCCTTGAATGAAGTCCCATATGTCCCCTCTGGATGCCTTCTGTGGCGAGTGCGCGCATGGCTGCGAAATTCTGAGCCAGCCCCAGCGTAGCAAATACCTCGCCCATCTCTGTAGCCGTCTTTACGCCGAGGATTTTAACAGCCGCGCGGGCGATCGGGTTTGTCTTTGTAGCGCCGCCGACAAGACCTACGGCCATGGGCATCTCAATTGTCCCGATAAGGTCGCCGTTCGCGTTCTTCTCGTAGCAGGAGAGAGGGCGGTAAACTCCGCTGCGCGAGGCATAAACATGCGCTCCTGCCTCTATCGCCCTTGTATCGTTGCCCGTAGCGAGCACTGCTGCTGTGACGCCGTTCATGATACCTTTGTTGTGCGTCGCTGCGCGGTATGGGTCTCCCGCGGCGAAATGATATGCTGCCAGGATGCCGTCCACGACCTCTTCGCCGCCGATGGCCTCCTTTGTGAACACTGCTCTGGCTCTCATTATGCGCCTGTCCGCGAAATTCGAGATGATTCGAAGGTATACCCTGCCGCCTGTTAATTCTTCAATATACGGGGCGACTGTCTCAGCCATCGTATTCACAGCATTGGCTCCCATGGCATCGCGGCAATCCACTATCAGATGCGTGATCACCATCTTACCGCCCGGCGTATCAATGACCCTTACTTCCACGTCTTTTGCACCACCGCCGAACTTGACGAGCACAGGGTCAATCTCGTTCGCGCGCCTGATTATTTCATCCTTTTTCTCCAGTATGTTCATCCTCGCGCCATTGGGGTCTGCAATTCCCACAGCCTGTATCTGGCCTATCATGACCGGACCTGTGCTGCTCGCTGTGAACCCGCCTCCATCCCGGGCCATCTTTGCTGCATTGCTTGCTGCTGCTATGACCGAAGGCTCCTCTATCGCCATCGGGATAAGATAATCCCTACCGTTGATCTGGAAGTTGACCGCGACGCCCATGGGCACTTCCATGACGCCTATCAGGTTCTCGACCATGCGGTCTGCGGCATCAAGTGACAGGGCGCCCGTGGCGCTGATGCTTGAAGCCTCTTCTTCTGTGAGACCTGAGAATTCGGATACGATTTTGAGCCTGTCTTCCGGGCTTAGCTTATAGAAACCTGAGATTTTAGACGTTTTAGCCATGATACACCCTCAAGAGGACTCAAAAAGGCAGGGAAGTATAAATAGATTTTCGGCTGTTGGTTGAAGCTTCGAAACGTATATATTGGGAGAACATTATTAGAGAAAAGCCTTTTTTGGGCTGGTAGCTTAGACAGGCAGAGCGTCGGACTCTTAATCCGACGGCCGTGGGTTCAAATCCCTCCCAGCCCGCTTCTATTTTAGATGATATATTTCCAATCAAATCCATATTAATCAATTGATTGTCAATCAAAACTGAATTAAGAGAGTTATTGGCAATAAGAGTTTGATTAATGGTTTTGTTCATTTTTAAACCTAAAATGAAATACTGATTATTAGTCAAACTATT
>CABMIB010000034.1 GCA_902386135.1 uncultured archaeon | reverse complement strand
GGTTTACTCGGAAATTGGATAAAAGAGTTCATACCAATGGATGCTTATCCATATATCTCATCACCCTATGTATCCTCCTCTTCATAGCTACCTAATATTGTCTAAAAGATTAGGCAAAACACTATAGTTCTTTTTCATATGGTGTCATGCTTACTCTGTAATTTGTTTTTGCTAATATATGTTCTTCGCTCATGTGTAGTATATTTATGCGGTAGCATAACAGGCACAGGCATCGTCAGGGTTTGTATTGGGTTATAATTATTTAAATCCTTGGCGCCGACAGATATGGAAGGTTTGGGTCTGCCCTCTGCACTTGGTTGCGTGTGTAGCGGACAACATCCGGGCGAACGGAACATGGATGCGAAGGATACGCACGGATTATTATAGCCGAAAAACCGCGCCCTCTTCATTTACCTGTTTGTTTTTCAGAACTAAAAACGGATTACTTTACACACTTTGAAAGAATTGAACTGCAAAATCACAAAAGTCTATAATTGTTTGTTTGTCTAAATCAAACTCTTTGCGATTTCCTAAATAATTTCTTGAGCTTGGTGTAATTTCCTCTCCGGCTAGTAACTCTTCAACTGTTACACATTTTATATGTTTTTTTGATACAAGAATTATATAAGCATTTAAATAAGGGTAATCTTTAGGTAAATCATTTCGGCTAAATTCTTCGCTAGCTCTAAATTTCACTTCAACAAAATAGACTTCATTGTTCTTTGGATTTTGAACAACAAAATCTGGCATCCTTCTTATTTCATTTGCTACGTCTGTTCTAACCCCTTTCAATAGTTCCATAATGCCCGGTATGGTATTTTCCATTCCATACCTAAAAACTGAATATCCTAATGCTAAAAATAATTCTTGTACTAATGTTTCAGCAATTCTGCCTTTAATCATTCCATATCTATAATTGTAATCGGTATCGGTTAAACCTCCAATATCTCCTCTTGCATCTTTTTCTTTAGGATAATAGGATTTACCGGTATTTTCCATTTGCTTTTCGGCATAACATTTTGAACAAAGTCCGCCGTTGAATTTAGTATATTCACCACATTTGATACATTCCGCCATTTTTTTACTCCACTTTTGTTTTTCTCTTGGAAATCACATAAAGTCCGCCAGCCCCTTCTGCTTCACCTTATCGCTCTCGAACAGTGAGCTCATCTCAAGCTCCAGCAGCTCAAGCCTCTGCTTCGTATAATGCCTCACATTATACTCATCCGCAATCCGCAGGCTCGTCTCAAGATACTTCCTCACCGAACCCTCATGCACAATAAGCACAACATTCCCCCCCGCACTTCGGGCAAGTCCCGTGCAGGGGCAGACGCCTGTATTTGCACCTTCAGCCGTTCACAACCTCCACCGACCTTATCTTGACAAAATCCTTATCAAAAGTCGCTATCTTCCTGATTTTTCTCATCTCCATACAGGCAAGATTTGAAGCATCCACAAAACTCAAGCCAGTATTCTCCTGATTCGAAAAAATCTCCCATGACCTTTCAAACACTTCGCTCGCTCTCATTATTTCGATTTCCCTTGCCTCAAGCAGGACATTTCCCACTTCCTTTGCAGCCTCCATACTTTTCCGAAGCGCGAGCACTGTTGTGACTTCCGAGAACACGAATTCAGATATTACACCTACCCCATAATCCCCTGCATTGAGTTTTTGGAAAATATCCGCAGCCTTTTTGTGGTTAATATCATCCGCATTCTTATATGCAATGATCGCGCTGGAATCCAGGAATATCAAGCTGTCCCCTGTTTATATAAAACTTCATCGATCTCTTCGCTCAGATTTCGATGTTGGTAGCCAAAATGCTCAGGTTTTATTTCAATAATGCTTCTCTTCTTTTTCTTTGGAAGCCCGAGCCATTCGCTGACTGCCTTCGTGACCGCTTCCCCAATGGAGATGCCCTCTTCCGCAGCTTTTGTTTTTAATTTTTTATATACGAAAGGGTCAATGTTCCTGATAGTGGTGTCCATATGTAACACATGTGTTGCAATAGAATATATAATTATTGCGGTTCTTGAGTTTTTGCAAAAGTACCGGGGATTAATTCGGTTGGATTTATAAATTTCTGGCATGATATTCACATAAAGTCCGACAGAAATTCCATCTTCAAGAATGCCGCCTTTTACCTGAAATCTGGGGCGCAGTTAGTAAAAAAGCAAACAGCTAGGCGAATGGAACACGGATGATACAGATACAATGGATATGCACGGATTCGTTTCAGCCATGCAAATCCATAAGGAAGAGTTCTATAGTGATATTATTTAAATATCCCGATTAAAGTCCGGCGCGCCTATTAAAAAACAGTATTGGCACTATAACTTTCAACCCCGTAAACAGGATATGGGGCACGCTGGGAAGGGAGACACGTATTCTAAAGCATTCAACAGCCAGGCGAACGAAATACAGCTACCCGATCCGTGTCATCCGTGTTCGAATTCATTTGCATCTGTTTCTGTTCTTAACCACAAAACCCATAGCTGCTTCAAGAATGCTGGCTTTTACCTGAAATCTGGGGCGCGATTTTTAAAATAGCAAACAACCGGGTGAACGGAACACGGATGACACGGATACGATGGATACGCACGGATTTTTATTAATGTGCAAATCTGTGCTCTCCTCGTTTAAATCTATTTATTTTTCAGGACAAAATTGGGAGGGTGTCATCATGATTGTACCCATTTTTCGCACATCTCTTTAACACAAATATATATTTTCATAAAGACCTGAGAACATTTATATACAACAACTATATATTTATTGCAGGAGACACAAATGCTAGTCCAACCAACAGATCAAGATATTGGTAATATCTTTGGAAGAATTGAAAATGGAATATACGATTTGCAGCCTGATTTTCAAAGAGATATAGTATGGAATCAGCAAAAACAGCAAAAATTAATAGATTCTATTATGAGAGGTTGGCATATTCCACCTATCCACCTGGTTAAGATAGAGGGAAAGGAAGTTTATGAAGTTCTGGATGGCAAACAACGTTTATTTTCAATATATAACTTTCTAAATGATAAATTCACATTCAACGCTAAATTCATACCAGGTATGGATGATTTTAAAGAACTACATGGAAAAAAATTCTCTCAATTTCCTGAAAGTGTAAAAAACAAATTTCTATTTACAACAATTAGAATATTTCAGGTCACCGATGTAAGAATGAATGAAGCCACTGAATTATTTTTGAGGCTTAATCTGGGGGTCACTGTTGCTGATTCAGAAAAAAGAAATTGTATATACGGTCCGGTTAAGAATTTTTTAAGGGAAATCATTAATAATTATCCGAAACTCTTTTGTATTGAAACATTAGGCTTCCCAAATTTAAGAATGGCTTACCAAGATGTTTTAGATAAAATATTTTTCTTGGAAAAAAAAGGAAATCTTGATAATAAGCCTAATTCGAAAGCTTTGGAAAAAATGTATTTCGAAAAAATTATTAATGAAGCAGTTGAAGCTAATTTAAGAAAGAACCTAAAATTATTAGAAAGCGTTTTACAAAATTCTAATCATAAATTAACAAAGTCTACTTTGATGAGTTATTACTGGTTTTTAAGAGATATTCAAACTATAGATAATGTTAATGTAATGATATTATCTAAATTTTTAAAGAAATTTGAAGATTGGCGGAAAAATCAGGAATACAGATTTGAAAATGATATGAGTGTTCATAATAAATATGTTGAATTTGAAACCCTTTTAAGTGAAGGTTGGCTCGATCCCCATTCTTTAAAAGGTAGACATAGAATTTTAATTGATTTTTATCAAGAATTCTTAATTAAAGGAAAATTTGGAGAAGTCGATGATAAAATCTGAATATGATGATTATCAGAGAAAGACTCTAAAGAAATGGCATGAAAAAAAATACTTTTTAAAAGAAATTCACTTAATTAATATTTTTAATTGGAAGAATGCCACTCTCAGATTTAATTCACCAATTTCACTTATTACCGGGAAAAATGGTATAGGTAAATCAACCTTTATTAATGCATTAAAACAGGTCTATAACCTTCAAAATAAAGAATACGAGTTTGGTATATTATTTAGAGTGAAAAATTATAAAATTAGATTATTAAATCATAAAAATAATGAATTAATTGTTGAGAACCAAGAAATAGTGAAGCAGGATTTTTCTTTACCAAACTTAATAGATTTGACTTTCAATTCTAAACTTTACGCATATTATAAAAATAGCACAGGTTTAAATATGATGTTCTATCTTGCGACATTAAAGCAATATGATGCGAAACCATTGCCTAGTAAGTTACTTACAATCATGAAAGAACTTATTGGAAAACAAATCATTTCGGCTGAGAGAATCATTGATCAAGAACCTTCATACCCCGGTTTCGATTTAGAACCATCTGAACCAGATTTCGATTTAGAACCGCCTGAACCAGATTTCGATTTAGAACCACCTGAACCAGATTTTATTCAAGAAAAGCCATACTTGGAATATTATCGTATAAAACTTGTAGACGGTACAGTTTATGACTCTTACACCATGGGTTCAGGTGAATTCTATATTAATCAATTTTTATGGGGCCTCGATAGCTTAACCGAAAATAGTATTGTCATTATTGAAGAATTAGAGAATTTTCTTCACTCAGAAGCCCAGAAAAAAATTCTTGAATTAATCCATGAATATTCCCTTAAAAAAAATGTCCAATTTATTTTAACAACCCATTCACCTACACTGATAGAACATACAAATAATTATTCACGTATATTACTAAAAATTGATAGCGAATCTAATATATCTTGCGTAAATAATTGTTCAGAAGGGTTAGCAAAAGATTCTTTAGGAGCAAATATAGAAAATAAAATAGAGGTATTAGTCGAAGATGAAAAAGCATTACATTTATTTCGAACAATAATTTCTCAAAAAAATTCAAACTTGTTAAAACAACTGATAATTAATAATTGTGGAGGCGATGCAAACATTAAAAAATACATTGATATTAATAAATCACTCAAGATTAAATCATCAAAAATTATTGGGGTCGTAGATGGTGACTCCCCTATTAAGGAAGAGGAGTATTTGATAAAATTTCCGGGAGAAAAACCTCCCGAGAAATTAATTATGGAATACATTACTGCAAATTATGAAACAGTTGTAGAAAAAATAGAGAGGCCTTTGATTGAAGTAAAGACAGCATTTGAAAATGCAAAAACTTTGTCAGATTATCATGAATGGTTCAGTTATGCGTCTTCTAATTTGGGTGAAGACAATGATGTTTTATGGATTTTCATGACAAAGATGTGGTGCAAAGAAAATTCCAAAGAAATAGATGCCTTCTACACTAAATTTGAGGAACAGTTCAATAAACTTAGTAAATATAAATATTCCCAAGTAGCCGTGCTTTAATATTCATTAATAAATGTAATGGCTTGAATTATACAATTTGCGCGCCCCTTTTGCTTTACAAATAATAACAAATCCGTGTAAATCCGTCCAATCCGTGTCATCCGTGTTCCGTTTTCCATGGATGCACGCAGAGCTTAACCAAATTCTATAATCATCACATAAAGTCCGCCAGCCCCTTCTGCTTCACCTTATCGCTCTCAAACAAAGAACTCATCTCAAGCTCCAGCAGCTCAAGCCTCTGCTTCGTATAATGCCTCACATTATACTCATCCGCGATCCGCAGGCTCGTCTCAAGATACTTCCTCACTGAGCCCTGATGCACAGTAAGCACAACATTCCCCCCGCACTTCGGGCAAGTTCCGCGCAGGGGTGGGCGCCTGTACTTTGCATTGCATTTCGTACACCTGACCTTCTGCTTCGAGAACGAGCGCAGGTTCCCTATCAGGTCAGGCAGGAAATGCGAGTTAATTATTCTCTCTGCAACATCCTGCGGGTCAACAGCCTTAATCTTCCGCGCAAGCGCTAACTGCGCATCCATTTTCTCTATCATTGTCCCCAGCGTCTTGTACGCGCTGTTTTTCGGTCCTGCCGCAATGTCAGCAGTATCGTGAGTAAATCCGAACCCCTCATATTGCGCGGGTGTTCCCAGCCTGCCGCTCACGGTATCCATCAGCTTCACGATATCCTTGGGGTTCTTATAGCCGAGCGTAGCTTCGTAAAACTCAAGAGGATACTGGAAAAGCACGTCTATATTGTGCGCCTCCTTATCCACTTCATTCGGGTCGATGCGCATGGTAAGCACAAGAGGAGCATCCATCTGCCCTCCGCGCTTGTCGGGAAGGTACGAGCGCGAGAAATTCAAAAGCCCGTCCATCAGCAACATCACGCAGTCCTCATCGCCATCGCAGTTTCTTCTCTTTGCCGCATGGAAGAACGGGTGCGCGTAGCCCACAGATGCGCCCGTGAACCCGATAAGGCGCCCGAGCACTCCGGCTGAGGTGTGGGGCGCAAGCCCTATTACAAGTTTTCCAATAAGCTCACTGGTGCCGGAGATATTGTAATACGGCTCGACCTTATAATATTTTACAAGCAGGTCATCGATGAATCTTGCTGTTTTCAGCAGATATTCGGCACAGTCTTTTGAAACAACGATATCCTGCACTTTAAGTTCCAGCACCTGGTTCTCATTGATAAGAGGTTTTCCGTACACATCGTTCGAATAACCAAGTTCTTTCAATCTCTCCACAGGAACGCCTATCTCTTTTGGCTTGATGTGGGTAAGAGGCAGGTCTGAGAGGTCATATCTTACAGTACCGTCCTTGAACATCACGATATCATGTTTTGCGCGCAGGATGCCTTTTTCAAGCGGCTCAGGCGTCTTGTTTTTTGACATGAGACCGAGAACTCCCTTTATTGATTCGAAGTTATCCCTCTCGCCTACCCTGTCTAAAGCCTCCTGGTATTCTTTTTTGAAGTCAATAGGCATTTCGATTATCGATGTGGTCTCTTTTTTGCACTTAGGACATACGGTTTTGTTGACCTCGATCCCGCAGGAACTGCACTTCAGCAGGGGGATCGTGAATTTCCCGCACCTGCACCTGTTCTTGAATGTCCTGCTCTTGCATGACGGGCAGATTCGCTCGCCAATCTGGACTTTTATTGTCCCGATCTTTTCTTTCTGTACCGACAGTCCTGTCTTGAAATTATTATCCCTTTCCGCGCCATCGTCGCCGTCGTCCACATATTCTTTTGCGCTTTGCAGCGACCTCCTCCTTCCTCCCGCCTCGCCGATAGGGAAAAGCACATGCGGCGCTGGTTTCATTTCGCGTTTGTCCGATTTTTCCGGTCTTCCCATCCTCCCGCCTATCCTTATCTGGGCGCGGCTCCGGACGGTTATTCCGCTGACTTTGGAGACAGTGCCAATGACGCTTGATTCCGGCGCAGTCCACGTCTTTTTCAGGTCATTTTTCATGTCAGGGTCAAGACCAAGGCATCTCATCAACGGGAGCGGCTCTTCAATGTATATCTGCTTTTCACGCACAGTATGAGGAACAAGGAGCATCTCAAGTATGTTTTTTATTTTTTCGTCAAGCGGGAACGCAAGTTTTTCAGCGAATTTACCGTTCTTCTGGATATATTCTGCCAGCTGGATATATTCTTCAAGTTTAATATCATGCCAGAGGTACGTATATTTCGGATGAAGCGGCGCTTTATAAGTATCAGAAAGCGAGAGCGCTGTTATTTGGTCAGGATTTTTCACGTCCCCAAGTTCTTTTATCGAAGTTTTGGCGGCAAGTTCCTGGAGCCACCATTCATAGCAGTATGATGACGGCACAAGTGGATGATTGTTCTCAAGAAAATCCCCGAAGTTTATCAAAATCTCGCCTATGTCAAGTATTTTCTGGACCGACGGTCTTATTTTAAGAGCTTCCTGTGCTGTATCCACCCTCATAACATCGCCGTTAAAGAGACGGACGGTCGGTCCTTCGATAGTGTCCACAGGCGCTATACCTGCAGCTTTGCCCGGGCGCTCCACTTTTATCTGCGTGCCTGCTGCGATGAAATCGTCCATTAATACCATTGTAGCTGGACTGATGCCAGCGGCTGCAAAACTCGTGTTCCTGCTCCTGCCGTACCTGAGCCTGAAGCCCCCTGGCATCGACGGGTATGAGAAAACAGGTCTGCCCGCGATCAAGTCCTGCAGGTATTTATCCTTTGGTTTTAACTGCGCAGATGCGTCATCGGTCTTGACCGTAACAACGAATTTTTCAAGCCAGTCCCAGCCGCTAAGCTTGAGCTTATCCACATGCTTTTTCACTTTCGGGGCTTTGAGCGCGATGCCCTCTGCAATGACAAGAGCCATGCCGCCGCGTATCCTGTTCGTTTCGATGCGCGCAAGGTCGCGCCGTCCTTCCACCTCCGCCTCCTCTGTGGGCTCGCCGTCTATGCAGATAGGGCAGTTCCGCACGATGAGCCGTATCTCCTCATCAGTCGGCAAATACTGGAGGTGGACAGCCCTGTGATACGCAGTGATCTCTTCGACATATCTCTCCACTTCTTCAGGTCTGGGGATGAAACGGTTGATCCCCAGGCTTCCACGGATATAGTCGGCTGCCAGTACGGAGAGAGCCTGCGCCGTGCCGCCCGCGCTTCTTATAGGACCGGCGTAATAGATCCTTATATAATCGGAACCGTCGTCGTTCTTTGCAAGGTCGATTTTTGCGATGCCCTCTATGGGCGCAGCAACCACTCCTTCGGTGAGGACAGCCATCGCAACTCTCACGGCAGCCTCGATGGCATCCCTCGTCGATTCAAAGCTTTTGATCTCCCCTTTAGCCACGTCAAGAGCAAGACGAAGTGCAGCCTCCTCGCGCGAAACAGTGGTCTCAAGTTCCCTGAGCCGCTTAGCCACGCCTTCGATGCCGAGGAGCTTCTCCACCCTGTCAGCCAGGTCTTTTGCTATCGGTATCTCTGTTTCCGGCTTCGGGTCTGCGCCGTTCGTGCGCGCGCGGTTTGCGAGTGCAATTGCTCTGTTAAGCTCGGATTCAAGGGCGTTGAAATAAGCGAGCATCGTGTCGCTGGCTGCGAATTTCATGTACTGGATACTCTCCTCAGATAGTGATACATTCTTCGAACCGGGCCTGGTTAATATTACATGCTGATTTCAGGCTGGAATGAGATAAAGATTGTTATGACTTTCCACCCGCTCGGTCCTTCCATCTATAAGCCGTACATACACGGGGTGGAAAGTGAAAAATGAATTGTGTGGAATGATTAAGGCAGATTGTCATCCTTATTTTATAGAGTTGAATACCTCTGCCAGTACTTCCGGAGATATCCATGGTCAGGCTTTAACAAGTTTCTGTATCGAATCAATCACATCGCTTTGTGTGATAATGCCGGTTTCATATGCCCTCATCACAACGCCCAGATACCCAATAGCTCTCATACCTAAAATTCTGGCTGCCATCCTTGCCAATTTATCGTCAGCAAGAATTTCCTTGATATTCAGCTTCATTGCAACACTGAGCGCGTATCTCTCCCCTTTGTGTAAGCATAGTTATTCTCCTATTTCGTAAACTTCTGTAGAGATTTCTATATCTGCCGGTTTTATCCATCCGTTTTTAATCTCAGAGCGTGTCTGAAAATATTTTCAATACTGTTAGAAATGTTCAAAAAAGAGTTGGAAATACAACAAAGATAAATGCGATAGTAGCGATTATAGCTCTGGTTATTGCTATGATTTTGATAAGAATTTTGAATATTGAAGGTGTAGCTCTGGCTTATCTCATCGCAAATACTATTGAAGCGATAATTGTAATTATTAGAATAAAGAATCCGACAGAATTTACTTTAAAATTATTGAAGGCGAAAAACGATGTCATCGCTATTTAATCATATATTTATTCCGATCACGATATTACTAATATTTTCAAAAAGATTGAATATACATCCGAAATATATAATTTTACTCAGTTTTTTTGGTATTTTACCAGATGCTGATATTTTTCTATTGCACAGAGCGACTCTTCATAACATATTTATTCTGATTGTCCCAATCTTGATATTTATATTCATGAAAGATATGAGAGAGGTTTCTGGAATAATATGCTTCTATCTCGGTTCCCATTTATTGCTTGATATATTTGATGGAGGAATATTTTTATTATATCCATTTTATAATGGTGTATTCTATTCCGTGATTGAATTAATTTTCGAGAACGGTATAACATTTAATATTGGAATTAGTAATGATATCATAGATATGAGAAGGATAGGAGAACCTATGATATCGAGTGAAAATGTTGGAGTTGCAGTATTATTAATTATTGTCATATTGATATCAATTATAATAAAAAGGGAGGGCATGAAAAAGAAGGAGACATAGACATGAATATTACCTAGAAAAAGTTTTTCATACTATATATTACGATGCATGTAATCAAAGTGAAAAAGTGCATAAACCCAGAAACGATTTAACAGCAGTTGCCATAATTTTAATCCAGATTTTATTAGATTGTTCGTTCTTGTTAATTTGGTGTCGAAAACTGTGTTTGATGCGGGTTTTAATCCGAGACCGCGGTGGACAGTTCCTTATTGCCATCTTAAATAGGTTTTCCGAAAGTCTGAGAAGGAAATGGTATCCTGAACTGCCTTATTTAGCCGGGAATGAATTCATCGTTGGGCAGAAACGAAATATGATGCCCTGGTATGAACTTAGCCAAGAGGGATTAGAAGTATACGAAGTTTGCAACAACGATTCGAAGAACTGGAAGATTTTGGTTCAAAAGCGCAATGCGTTGATTATGCAGTTATACTACCTGATTTCAGAAAACAATTAATTTTTATTTTTACTCACTGTTTTTTCAATGTGAATGAGCCAACATATGTCGTACCTGAACCATCCGAAGATGTTCCTGTTCCCGTATATGTCGCTGTGATCGTATCATTAGTGATGGTTCCATGTACCAGAAGATTAGCTGTTCCATCTCCGCTAAGAGCCATCGTTCCTGTGAGTGAGTCTCCTGAAATTGTTCCTGTGACAGTTCCGGATGTTGTATAACTGCCAGTTTCTGCATCTCCGCATGTCGATGATGTAGTTGCTCCGTCATCAGCAGCAGTTCCACCGAATGAATCTCCGCTAACTTTCAAGCCCAATGTCAATGTTCCACTATTTGAACAGACACATGCTTCGCTGGTTTCTTTTTCTTAATAACTCCCTATCCATGTTCCATTGATTGTATTACTGTTTTCTTCAGCGATGGTCACAGTTGCATGTCCGCATTTTGAGTTTGCCACTGTGTCTTTTACACAAACTCCGACTGTGTATTCTCCTGTCCGCGTCGGTGTTCCTGTAAGCCTGCCGTTCACATCAATGATCGTTCCAAACGGTGGAGCACCTTCCCGGAATGTATCTGATTGGAATGTGTATGGCGGAGCTCCCCGCGTCGCTGTTGCGATCACTTCATTACAGTTTTGATTTACAGTGCACCTTACTTCCTGCGGGAAAATCCCGATCGGCGGTTCTGTGATGACTACAGTGTATGAGATCTTTGCAGTATTTCCGGCGCTATCTGTCACAACAAAAGTGAATGGCTGAGAAATACTTTTTGACGATCCCGGTGCAAGAGTACCACCTCCTCCAATAGTTCCGTCCGGTCCCATGTTGAATCCTGACGGAAGAGATGTTCCCTCACCAATTGAAAAGCTATATGGTGGTTTTCCTCCCGTGACTTCAGGTTTATATGTAGCAGTACCCCCGGAGATCCATTGCGGGAGTTCCTTGGAGTTGATCTGCAGGGTGCTATCAGTTGTGGTTTTGGTTGTACAGCCGCTTATTATTAGAATAGAAGCGAGTAACACTATACATGCGTTTTTCATTTAGGGAATATTATACTTTAAACTATTTATTTGTTTTGCTACCTTTTTCAGCTTTCTGTTCTTCATCATGTTTATGTATCCTGTTTGATATTTTGCCAATACGGACTGCGAGTCACGGTACAGCCAGATTGAAATCCGAGACATCAGGGAGGATGCTCATAGTTTATATTGCCATTAATTGCTAAATTCCATTTTTTATTAAGGCGCCGCTATCTATGTAGCAGGCAGAAATGGTTGTTTACATAAATCGAGTGATCCTTGTGCCTCAAGCTTGCATTTTTCTTTTTTCAAGCAATAGAAACATTTGTATGTCTCTTGAATTTTCCCTGCAATGTTAATATTTTTAAATTCTCCAATTGATTTTTTCTTTTTTGATGTTTTACACTTTACAATTTCAGGAATTTTTGATATATTATTAGAAAGCTTGGATTTCTGAAAATAATCCACTTTATCATTAGATATATTTGGTACGAATGGATAACTAACCCTGTTCCTTGTGATATGGTCAGTAACGATCCCAAATAGATTTATGCTGTTTCTTCTTTTTCTAAGTAATTCATCAACATCAAATCCACCATCTGACATTTTATCACCTACTGAATTACAAGTTAGTTTTGAAGATAATAAATATCATGAAAGCGGTGTGAAAGTATTTGGGATTTGTAGTATATATTTTGAATTTTTTTTCTCTAGAGTTCCCACGCTTTAGGATTTTTGATCTCCCACGTGTCTAAAATTTCGTTATCAAAAAATGGTAACTCATTATTTCCAGTATCTTCCAAATAACCTGAAACATTATATTTACCTTTTATTTTTTTTAAATCAAGAGTCCAAGTCCTCTCAGCATTCTTTGCTGATAGTTCATCATAATGCCCTTCTATATGAAGAACATACACTGGTTTATATTTAAATGTATAATTTGACCCTCCTGGCCCTGAAGCATGACGTTCAAATCTCTCTCTAAGATTTGATGTAAATCCTACATAATATTTTGAATCCTCACACTCTAAAATATACACCCAGTAATTGATGTTTGGTCCAGATGGCGTATTTTCGAAAAGTTCCTCATATTTAGGACGAATAATATGCTCCCAGACAATTCTTTTATCAGGTTTTGAGTCAATGAATTCGGTGTATATTCTAATTACAGGGCCGTATTTAAGACGAATATCATCTAAAAAATCTGTTTGTTTAAGTTTAGCCTCAAATTCAGTTTTGCAATATTTTTTGCGCTCAATTTTTATGGGTGTATACCATTTTGTAAATAATATTTTTCCTTCTTTATGCAATTTAAGTGTATTGGTTAGGTTTTTTGTCATTCCGATATATCGTGCCTTTTTGATACAAAGCAAACAGTATGCTATATACTCGCCTCGCAGTATATTTTCTGATGGAGATTTATTCATTGATATATCGCTGCTTTCCACGCATTTTTGATTATTTGAAATATCTATTCTTGTTGACTCTTGAGAATTTAAAGGGAAGCAACCTTTTACTTCATGATAACGCCTTTCATCCATTTCTACATTTTCATTTCCAAGCACATTTGCTAATATTTCATAAACCTTAACATTTTCTTTCTTTGCTTCTTCAATACTCTCAAAGGTACCAATAGATATAATATTCAATGGTTTGTGTATTCTAGAAAATTTAGGTCCTTTACCATCCTTAATAATCTCAAAATATTTATCTAATTCTCTGGTGGAAAATCCAACGTAAAATTTTTCGTGCTCGCATTTTAGGACATAAACACTATATTTCATTGGATAACCATCCAGCTAACGATTCAATAATTGTGAAATATCTCCGTATTATCTGCATAGAAGTTTTTCCAAACTATATAAATAATTTGAAGAAAAATCATTGGTTATTTGATTATTTATGGGTGCCTGATTTTAAGCTTTAAGAAGTTGTTCTAGAATTTATCATCTTATGAGAGCATGAGAACTATCCGCGTGGATGTAACCACTACCCCGGTTTGAAAACTGAGACTTCAACAGAGGACGCACGGTTGATAAAAATAGAAAAGGTGATATAGAATGGACGGATTAGCTAACTGAGATGCAAATAATAACAAAAGAAAATTATTTAATGACGATAATTTCCTTTGCGATGTTTGCTTTAGGGTTGATAGAGGGTTATATGATTACAAATTATAATCTTCTCGTAGTCATTCTTATTTCCATTAGTTTTTTAAGTTTATTGTTGATAATAGGTTGGTTCACTATAGTTAAGCCCGATAATTATATTCCTATTACCGACTTTAGGATACTGTCACATCCCACAGAAAAAGAAAAGATTAAATTTGAATGGGATTTGAAAAACAAAAGCGAGAAAACTGTTAAAATAGAGAGATATAGGATTATAACTACTAAAGATTGGAAGGACCACATTTACGATATAATTGTAAAACCAAAAACCACATATTATGAAAAAAGTTTTGGATATATGTCAGCAAGTTATTATAAAATACCGACTGATATCGAAACACCAGTTACCGTTCTTCTTTATTATGTGGCCACAGATGGTAAAACAGGCATCTCGGAATCTGAAGTGACCTGTTCCACAAACAGGATACAAGTCTCTTAAATCGATAAATTCATACACATGATCGACACACTATAACGCTATGAAGAAAGAATTCACCGTAGTCATAGAGCAGGATGAAGACGGTATATATATTGCATCAGTGCCCGAACTCGAAGGATGCCATACACAGGCAAAAACTCTTGACGAATTAAGAGAAAGGATAAAGGAAGCGATACAGCTTTATTTGGAAGTGGAATCAGACCTCATTCAAGAAGTCCCTTTAAATTTCGTAGGCATCCAGAAGGTCGAGGTCGCAGTTTGAATGGACAAAATAAACCCTCTGCCTGTTAAAAAAGTTATAAAGGCACTTGAAAAGATAGGTTTTCAGCAAATAAGAGCCTATCTGAAAAGTTAAAACCACAGAGAACACAGAGGGCACAGAGATTTCTTAAACGCGTCTCTGTGTTCTCTGTGCTCTCTGTGGTTGATTCGGAAATATACTACTGATTGATTTTTCGGATAGGTTCTAAGACAGAAAGGCAGCCATTTGTTCATGCGGCATCCGGACGGGAGAACCACAATAATCATGATACATCCCGGCGAAGACATTGGAAAAGGCATGATCCGGAAGATAATAAACGACGCAAAAATTACAAGAGACGAATGGCTTGACCTTGTTGAAAATCTCTGATAAAGTGTAAGAACTATCACTTTCGCCCCGCTCCCGCAACAATTTATAACCTGTAGCGCCTTTTAAGTCCCAATGAACTTCATCCATGCGAGTGATTTTCACCTGGGTTATGCTCAATACGGGCTTCCCGAGCGCTTCCGGGACTACGCCCGCGCTTTTCATTCTGTCATCAGGCACGCCATTGACCACAGGGTGGAATTCATCCTTATCTCAGGCGACTTATTTCACAAGCGGAACATAAACGCGCCCACATATGAGCAGGCGTATCGCGTGCTTTCAGAGCTCAAAAAGAAAAGCCCTGCCACTGCGGTCTATGCCATCGAGGGGAACCACGACCTCGCCTTTCACCAGGACGGCAAAAGCTGGCTTGAGATACTGAATTCCCAGGGTCTGCTTAAAGTCATAAAGCTGAAAGAGGCAGAGGCCGACGGCGTCAAACTCATGGGTGATTTTATCGAACTGGACAACGTCCGCATCTTCGGCGTGAAATACATCGGCTCAAGCACTGTTTCTGTAATTCCCCAGATAGCAGAGGAGATAAAAAAAATAACCGCCGCCCGGGGTGAAAAATACACGATACTGATGATGCACTTCGGCATGGCAGGGCAGATGAGGCAGGAGGCTCCTGGAGAGATACATTACAACTCTCTTTTGCCCCTGAAAGAAGTCGTGAATTATCTTGCGCTCGGGCACTATCATATGAATTACGAAGCTGACGGCTGGATATTCAATCCGGGCAGCGTTGAAATGATCGCCATGAATGAATATGGTTTACTGAAAGGTTTCTATCATGTAAAGGACGGCGGCACAAAACTTATAACCCCGGTAACCCGCCCTGTAAGGCGCATCAAACTGGATATAAGCAGCATCGCCACACCGGATGAACTGTATTCGAATATAAGCTCAAGACTGGGCAGGGAACCGTCAACCCCATCAGACCCCTTGGTCGAACTTTTGCTCTATGGAAACATGAATTTTCCAAAATCCGATGTAAACCTGGAGCGCATAAAGGAAATGCTGTCGGAACAGTTCAAGCCTCTCTGGTCGGAGATAAAGATACTGAAAAGCAATTCGCAATACACGCTCAACGAGGGCGATGTGCGCGGGCTGACGCGCGAGCAGATAGAGTACCGCGTTTTCTCAGACAGGGTAAAACTTGACGGCAGGTACAGGGACAATGCGGAAGAGATTGTGAAGACGATGATCGAAGCAAAAAGGATGGCTGCTGCAGGGGTTGAAGAGAGCGCGATCCAGAAGGAGTTGAGATGGTGTTTTGAAAAAATAAAAAGCTCGCTGCCGGACAATGAAGATAATACAGGTAAAAAAGCTCCCGGGCCGGCACAGAAGACTCTTCTTTCACGCATAGGGGATGCCTGAATGCTGATAAAATCGGTTGAATTAAAGAACGTAAAATCCTACAGCCATGGGACGATTGAATTCATGGAAGGCATCAACGGCATCTGCGGACAGAACGGGCACGGGAAAAGCACTATCCTTGAAGCTATCGGCTATGTGTTGTTCGATTTTCCTCCATATAAAAAGATCGACGACTTCCGAAGGCACGGCGAAAAATCAGGCTATGTCGCCATAACCGTAGAAGGCAGGGATGAAATAGAATATACGATAACCAGGAAATTGAGTGGAAGCGAGTATTATATTAAAACGCCTGTCAGCGAGATCAAAGGAAAAAAAGACGTGATGGACTGGATAGCATCCAATCTCCTGTATAATGTCAGGTCGCCGGGGGATATGCCCTCTATTTTTGAGAATGCAGTCGGGGTTCCCCAGGGTACGTTCACGACAGCGTTCCTCCTGAACCCCGAGCCGAGAAAGAAAATCTTTGATAATATCCTGAGGGTGGAGGAATATAAAGAAGCATATACTAACCTGCGGGAGGTCACGGCGGCTATTGAAAAGACGATAGATTCAATGGACAGGGAGCTGATACCCCTGCGAACCCGCACAGAGAAGTATCCTGAATTGAAAAAAGAAAAAGAAGACCTGCAAAAAGAGAGCGATGAACTGAAAGCCGAGATCAAGGAAATAAATATAAAAATCACATCTTTAACCAGGAAAAAAGAAGAACTGACAGCCAAAAAAGCCCAACTGGATGCCCTTTCTTCGCAGATAGCCAGTGAGCGCATCCGTCTTGAGGGTATCACTAAACAGCTTAAAAGGGCAAGCTCAGACCTCCTGGGCGCGGAGTCTGCCCAGAAAATCGTAAATGAGTTGCTTCCTGCTGAGGAATTATTTAAAAAAGAGAGCGCTGCTCTTAAAAAATTGAACGGCGACCGTGCGAAGAGGGACAGGTTAAAAGAAGATATAGCCAGACTCGATTCTGACATAAGGGCTCTGTCGGATAAGCTTGAGCGCATATCTAAACTTTCTGCAGAGAATAAGGAACTTGAAGAGCTAAAGAAAAAGTTAATCCCGGCTGTGGAGAAACAAAAAGCCCAGGAGGATGAGATCCAGAATCTCTTATCTCTCCTGGACTCACTCATTCATCTTGGTTTTGAACTGAAACAGGCGGTTGAAAAGGAACAGCGCGCCAATTTGCTCCAGTCGGATATCCAGCAGCTTGAAAAGGGCATCGCTTCTCTTAGTCCACTGATCGGGCAGCAAACAGAATTCGAAAACAAACAGCAGGCGCTGCTCCAGCGCCAGGCATCGGTAAAATCCATGCTCGAAAAGACTCGAAGCAGCATGAAACTTGCAGGAACACATGGTTTATGTCCCGTTTTTAACGGGATCAAATGCACTTCGGTCAATGACTTTGCCGGGTATTTCGAAGGTGAAATAAATACACACACCGGAATGCTGAACGAAATACAGAAACAACTGGACCTAGTATCAAATGGACTCTCAAAACTTAATAATCCCAGGAAAAAGTGCGATGATATGGCTGCGATTATTGAATCCAAGAAAAAGGATATTGACGCTTACAGAGTTTTTTCAAACGAGGTCAGCTCGTGCAAAGCAAAACTTGGAAAGCTGGCATTATCTTATCCTGCACTGAAAATCGGGACTCTGACAGGAAGCGAGGAAGAGCGGAAGACGTTTTCGATAAGCCTTAACTCTAAGAAAGCAGAGCTCAAAGCGCTTAATTCACCGGATAAAGAGGTAGAGAAACTGAACGGGCTCATAGAAAAAAACCGTAAGGAGCTAAAAACCCTTGAACACGTTCCCGGCTCTATTGATATGAGCCGGCGTGAGAGGGACGTGCTAACCTCTAAATCTTTGATATTCGAGGGGCTTGATGAAAAGATCGCCCTCCTGCAGGATAAGATAACGAAGCTTGAGCAGGAGCATAATAAATATTTGCAGGCACTTCCGCTTGCTTTGAAAGTGAGTGAATATACGCAGGAATGCAGGAAACTTGAAGGAAGCATAACATCGGTGAACTCTACTCTGGGCGGGTATATCCAAAAGCATGAGACACTATTATCTGAATTTGACGAGTCAATTCTTAATGATACGATCTCCCGTCTTGAAGATATTGGAAAAATCGCGAGCGGTAAAGCAGAAGCCGTGAAAGGGAAAACTAAAAATATGGAAAAACTCGCGCGCGAAATCGCAGCTATGGAATCCGAGCTTTCAAAAATAAAAGAGACAGAGAAAAAGCTTGAAAATGAAAAACAGTTCCTCTCGTTCTCTAATTTTATCCGCGATACCATCAAGAACTCATCTGAGTACATCGCCAATGAATTTATCGGGGAGATAAGCCAGGAAGCAGGCAACATTTACTCGGAGATAATGGATGACTATACCTGCGGGCTTAAGTGGCAAAATGATTATGATATCGAGGTCGAATCGGGCGGAGAGGTAAAATCCTTCAGGCAACTGAGCGGTGGAGAACGCATGGGTGCAGCGCTCGCTGTGCGCCTTGCACTCCTGAAAGCACTTTCAAGCTGTGATTTCATATTCCTTGATGAACCCACGCAGAATATGGACGAGTTGAGGCGGGAAAAACTCTCGCAGGAGATCATGAAGATCCGCGGGTTCAAACAGGTATTCGTTATATCCCATGACGACACATTCAATGAGAAATACGCAAATGTTGTGAGGATACAGAAAATCGATGGTGAAAGCAGGGTACAATAATGCTCGACCTGAAAAACATATCTTTGCAGTTTGACTCAAAGCTTGAAGCAATAAAGTCGTATGATGTTGAGCGATCCGAGCTTACGAAGGAGTACAGGGAAGAGCTTGGGAAATTAAATGTCATTGATCTTAAAATGAACGAAACGCTGCCTTCTTACAGCGGCGCGAAGCTTCTTGAGCCAGGGAAGCTCATCCGGCCTTTTCAATTTAACTGGAAAAACAGGCACGAGGCGCTTGAATGGATTGATTCGGTGCTTTCCGGCGTTGCTGTCGGGGCAGTGGACGGCAGCCAGATATATTCGGATAAAAATTACGAAATACCCTTAGCTGTCATACAGACCTCGCGCATATTTAACAGGCATACAAGCGATTCGGATTATAGGCAGGATACTCATGCCGCTATCATCACGCCTGATGAGTTCGAGGCTGCAAGCGTGTATTCCTTCGGGAGCGAGTACGTGGACGCGCGGCGCTTCGCTGCGGAATGTGATAGCATGGTGCAGTTGATGAAAGAGCATGAAAAGCTCTATGTTCTGCTTGATGGCGCGCTAACCCTGTCGCACATAAACGTACTCAATACTAATATCCGTGAGATCTATATCAACGCGATAATCAGGCTGCTTGAGGCATCGGAAAGCACTAAAAACCCTGTTATCGGTTACATCGATACAACGATGCCCCGGGACGTTACCCTGATGATGCATCATATTTTCAAATTAAAAAAGAGCAAGCTCTCAGACACGCATCTTTTCTCTAATATTTTATGGGGAGAGCGGACGGCAGCTTTTCTCTGCGACCGGGATGACAGGAGGGGCGGGGATTCAAGGGCTGTTCTTGACTACTACGGCAGGTTCAGGAACAGTATAGCGTTCTTTTATATGAGGATGAGCAACGGGCTTCCTGTGCGCGTGGAATTTCCCTCATGGGCGTATCAGGCAGGCCAGGTCGATAAGATAGCAGATATCATCCGGGCGGAGTGCGTGATACGCGGCAATTATCCCGACATCCTGATGCGGGCGCACGACACTGCGCTGATACGGATGAGCGAGCATACACTTTTTTATGGTATGCTTGACAATTTCTGCAAGATACACGGCATCAAAATACACAAAAGCGCTAAACATTTTCATAAAATGATGAACTGGAAATGACAAACAGGAAATAATGAAAAAAGGAGGATATGATGGTATTAGGAGATGTGATCAGGGTAGAGGATGCGAGTACCTACGTGGTGAAGATACCGCCAGACACACAGAAGGAATGTATCGGCAGGCTGGTGAAAATAAAAAAAGACAGCGGGATCATAGTGGGCGTGATAAAGAACATCACGCATACAGTACGCGAAGAGCTTATTCCGTATATTGAGCCGCAAATGCAGCCCAAGTATGCTCCTTTTAATGAGGATTTCAAGAACAGCTATTATACTGTTCACGGGCTTGGGACGATTAGCAATGGAACTGTGAGGTACAGCATAGATTCGCCGCCCGATATCGGTGATGAGCTTCTTCCGTTAGCTCAGGATGAGGTAAGGGATTTCCATACACTGAATGGCAAGCCCAGCATCGCTTATTTCCAGGCTAACCGTGATGCCCTTGACAGGGCTGTTCTTCTTGGCATCGTGGAACAGGTCGAGAAAAACTATCCTGAGTGCTGTGCCATGCTGAAACTTATCAGGAAATACATCGAGAGGGGCACATGATAGGAACTGTCAGCTCCTCAAGTGAGGATGGTTTTACTTTTATCTCGTGCGAGCGTCTTCCAAGAGGTATGTTCATCAGCTATACCGATGCCGGAAAAAAAGTCCTCTGCCGGGTGAAATGCTGTGAGCCGCTGAACCGGTATCCGCAGGAGTTCCTTATGGATATGAACATCGAGGCTGATGAGGTATCTGGATTTTACGGTCTTGACCCCACGGATTTTAAATATTATTCTTATTCAGCCGATGTAGTGGGCTATTTTGATGCTGTTATGGGTGAGTTCATAAATCCCAGAACAAACCCTGAAAACGGCGTAAGAATAGAATATGCAGGTCAGGATATACTTAAAGAAATAAGCAAGATAAGACAGGGTGAAAGGGGTTCTGCAACTATCGGTACTGTTCTTGGGACTGGGGCTGACATAGTCCTGTCGGTGCGGGATATGGTGAGCCAGCACGTTTCGGTCATTGCATCCACGGGAGCCGGGAAATCGTACACTGTAGGCGTACTTGTCGAGGAACTTCTGAAGCCCTATAACATGGCTCCGGTTCTCATTTTTGACCCTCACGGTGAATATTCAACGCTTGACAAGATATCGAACCAGCCTGAATTTGTTACACCCTCTTACCACCCGAAGGTCAAGATAGTTAAGCCCGAACGTATAAAAATCGGGGTAGGAGACCTTCTGGTAAGCGATTTCATCAGTATAATGGATGACGGGACAATGTCTGATAAGATGAAGACGCTCTTTCGGGCAGCGTATCATAACCTCTGGAATGACCACAAGAAACCGTCCACGCGCCATGAACTGAAGCTCGGGATCGAAGCGCTGCGAGACTCAAACAATGAGCCTACGATAGAAGGTATCCTCTGGAGGTTCGAAAAGCTGAATGCTCAGATATTTGATGATTCCCAGACCTTTCCACTTACTGATTATTTCAAGGTCGGGCAGCTTACTATCATGGACGTCTCGGGAATCGAGGAGACATACCAGCAGCTTATTGCATCTGTCATGCTGCGGCAGCTGTTCGATGCAAAGATGGGCACTGAGAATAAAAGGTATAATAACGAATCCCATGCTAATAAATACCTCCCTTACTCTGTATTCGTGGTCATCGAGGAAGCGCATAGGTTCGCACCGCACAGCGGCGAGGCAAAATCAAAGAGTATCCTGAAAACGATTCTCTCTGAGGGCAGGAAGTTCGGCATTGGCATATGCATGGTCTCACAGCGCCCCAGCAAGCTGGATGCGGATTCGCTCTCGCAGTGCATGACACAGATAACGATGCGGATAATCAATCCCACAGACCAGCAGCAGATTGCCCAAAGCATTGAATCTGCAAGCAGGGATTTAATTTCAGAGCTTCCATCGCTTGCCAAAGGTCAGGCTGTGATCTCAGGTGTGGCGATAAATACCCCCACACTGGTCAGGATACGGAAGAGGCTCACGAGCGATTCCAAAGGCAGGAGCAAGGATGCGCCCGCGCTGTGGAACGCGCAGAGGGAGTATGAGGAGAAGCATGAGAAGCCTGCGGTGAGGGCGGATGAGGAGATGGATATCGGGGTTTAACATAAGATGGATTATGATAATTTGGATTATGTTAATTTATCTTAAAAAATTTATATGACATAAAGCGATCGAAAGACCATCCGCCGCATCGTCAGGCTGCGGCACTTCATCCAGATTGAGCAGCCTCTTAATCATCTCCTGCATCTGTTTCTTATCAGCGCGCCCTGAGCCAGTTATTGCCTGTTTTATCTGGTTCGGGGTATATTCAAATATCGGTATGCCCTTTTGCTGAGCTGCAAGAAAGATAACGCCCCTTGCTTCGCTGACGCTCATCGCGTTCGTGACGTTCTTATTGAAAAAAAGCCGCTCGACAGCGACAGCTCCGGGATTATATTTCTCAAAAAGGGCACTGGTCTCAGTATAAATTTCAAGCAGGCGCTCAGGGGTTTGTTTTTCAGAAGAGGTTCTTATACAACCGTAGCTCACAGGCGTTATACCGTTTTCATCCATTCGGATGACGCCAAAACCGACGGTTGCAAGCCCGGGATCAATGCCGATAACAATCATAGTATTTTAAAGGTGTTTAATATTTATGTGCTTTTTGGTCAATTCGATGACCGCTTGCTTATAAATACGTGGTCATTTGACTGACCGGATATTTATAAACCGAACACAGCTTTTTAATAAAGAGACATCCTCATTTTACGCAAGCTTGCTCCTCACTTTCTCGTAGAACCCATCCTTCCTAGTTTTCACGAACCTGGCGGGTTTCTCAGCCTGCGTGATAAATATCTTATCGTCCTCATTTATCTTCTTTGTGTACTGCCCGTCTATCACTATTACAGCTTCCTTTTTCGGGGTCGTGAGTTCCATCCTTATCTCGCTCTTTGCCGGGACAACCCAGGGGCGCGCTGATAGTTTGAACGGCGCAAGGGGCACTATCACCATGCCGTCCACCCGCGGATCAACGATAGGGCCTCCGGCGCTCATCGCATAAGCGGTCGAGCCCGTGGACGTGGCAAAAACGATGCCATCAGCCCGCAGTTCCTCAAGCTGGTTCTTATCCACAAATATCTTGTAGGACAGTATCTTGGCGGGATTTGCCGTAAGGACTACAACCTCATTGGTAGCGGGCGGCAATGGCTCGTCATTGACCCTGATAGCGAGCCGGGAGCGTTCTTCCACCTCAAAGCCCGAAAGAATCTTATCGATGACCTCCCGCGCCTCATCCGGGTTCACATCGACAAGGAATCCGATGGTGCCCATATTTATCCCGAGCATAGGGAGCGGGTCTTCCATTTTCTGGATCCCGCGCAGCATAGTCCCGTCGCCTCCTATTGCGATAATGAATTCTACGCCCTTTTTTCTCATCTCCACCATCGGCGTACCTTTTTGCCTGAGCTTTTCAGCGGTCTTTGTATCGATTAACACCTCGGCTTTTGACTTGAGATAATCCACGAGGTTCCCGACAAAAGCAATCACATCATCCCTGTCGCATCTTGAAATTACTCCTATACGTCTCATATGCACCTACACAAGTTCAAGTAATTTATCATGGGCCTTCCCGTTGCTGGCAACTAAATTCACCCGCTTCTTCACATCAAGCGGGGTTGATAAAAGCTCTCCATTCCCACCCGTTATTGTACCGCCAGCCTCTTTGACTATCAGTTTCCCTGCCGCTATATCGGTGATGCGAAGCATCCCGCGCATATCGATAAAAGCATCGAATATCCCTGATGCCACATAGCATAGTTCAAGAGCTGCGCATCCGAACACCCTTACTCTCCTGGCAATATGGTTGTTGATAGCAACGGCATGGGGGCGATGGCTGTAGGATATCACGCTCAATTCGGAAAGCTCGGAACGGGAGGATACGTGAATTAGTTTGTTATTCAAAAACGCGCCTTTTCCTCTTTCTGCCGTATAGATATCCCCGTTAACAAGGTTTTTCACGTAACCGTACCTGATATCTGATAAATCGGAGCCGCAGATCGCGATAGGCACGCAGTAAAAAGGGATGTTGTGTACTGCATTGAATGTGCCGTCTATCGGGTCAAGAACAAAAGTGAACTCAGGTTCTCTGCCAATTGTTTTTTCACCAAGTTCCTCGCTCACAAACCGCATCGACCTTCCGTCTCTCTCAAGCACCTGGAGGGCTGCGTTCTCAGCGGTTTCATCTATCTTTTCTGTAGGCGTGCCGTCAGCCCCGATGCGGAGCACCATACCGGCTTCGGTTTTTCCAATCAGTCCTGAAACAGCCTGCTCGATCGACGCTGCAACATCGTTGCAAAGGTCATAAAATGTGTTATGTTTCATTAAGTTACATGCTTCCTTTAATTTACTATCGGTAGGAGCGCAAACAATAAAAAGCTTTATTGTTCCATGGCCTGTGTTTGAAGCCATTTTCCCTGCATTTGTAAGAGATAGTCGGTATTTAAATATATAGCCAGTACAGGACAATGATAACGGTAGTAAAGATTATATAATAAAAAAATCAACTGATATTTAATGATTGGAACTCAGGAATTGATTTTGATCTTAATAGTTGCCCTGTTCTTATTCGGTCCCAATAAACTTCCGGAAATGGCACGTTCACTGGGAAAGGCAGCCGGGGAGTTCAAGAAAGCACAGATCGAAGCAGAACATGAGTTAAAAAAAATAGATAAACCTTTAAACGATCAAGACATAAAGATCCATAATTTAGCTATTGAAATGGGTATAGACGTGAAAGATAAAACAACCGAGCAGCTCGTTGAAGAAATACGCAGTAAGGTAAAATCCAATGAAGTGCTGCCCGTAAAACCGGCTGGTGCATAATATGATAGGGACAAGCGAGATATTGTTAATAGTTCTGGCTGCTATCATCCTATTTGGTGCCAATAAAATCCCAGAACTCGCGCATTCGCTCGGAAAGGCAACCGGTGAGTTTAAGAAAGCGCAGCAAGAGTCCGAACTCGAAATAAAGAATATTGGAAAATCACACAAAGAAGGTCAAACATCCGCAGAAAAAAGCACTTCGAAAATAAAGCAGATGGCAAAGGACCTCGGGATCGCGACCGAAGGCAAGAGCGATGAGCAGTTGCTGGATGAGATCCAGAAAAAAATGCCAACTGTAAAATCCAATACTTAATTAATCATACTTAATTAACAACACTAAAAATGAAAAGATAAGCAAAGAAGAATTATTTGGTTTTCTTTGTCTTCTCTTTCTCTTTTATGAGGAATTTCAATAAATCCTTGCTGAGACGTGTTTCTCTCCCCAGCCTGTCAAGTACGGAAGACTCTGATAAGCCCTCGCCCTTTAGCTCCAGCATCCTGTCGAAAACTTCAGGTTTGATCTCCGAATATTCGTTTATATCTTTCCTGTGTCCCCATACATCCCCTTCCAGCAGTGAGATACCCTGCATTTCCAGGAACATCTTGGTTGAATTTGATATCGTCCTGATATATGAACTAGGTATATGTATCGCTTTAACATTGGGGCATGCCTGCACCAGCGCAAAAATATCCTTGTTCGATGGTCTGAAGGCAAGATGAATGATCTTTTCCCCCGATCCTAATGAATTAATTTCCTCTTTTGAACTAACTACCCGTATTCTCATAATATTTTTACCTCCTAAGTGTTATACGTTTTTCATACTATATTACTTTTTCACTTGTTACAGAAATTTGTTTCAATCAGAAAAACATATATATTTATTAAAAATCTTTTTACTATCTTACAATATAAATAATTTCCCCGATTAAAAGGATATTTGGAATAAGCGGATATGGAATAAATGATGTGATACTACCAGGTTTTGTTATTATATTATGCCTATTTTTCTGCCTTATTCCTGTTTTTCGTTGCGAGGTTCGCTATCCTTGCCGCAAAAGCCCCGGCCACAAATCCGGCATCGATATTCACTACGGTTAGAACAGAGCAGGATTGCAGCATTGAGAGAAGCGCAGCCTTCCCTTCCCCTCCGGCCCCGTAACCCGTTGAGACGGGGACCCCGATAACAGGCACGTCCACAAGACCCGATACTATCGCCGGGAGCGTGCCCTCGCGTCCGGCGGCAACAACGATGGCATCCACACCTGTCACAAGAAGCCTGGTCAGTTCGGGGAAAAGCCTGTGGATACCCGCGACGCCGACATCGTATATAGCGGTAACAGAGCAGCCCATCTCTTCGGCTATTATCCTTGCTTCCTCAGCCACCGGGATATCAGCCGTGCCTGCCGAAACAATACCGACCCTGCCGCCTGTTTTATCGACCGGGTCGCCTATAGCGATCACGCCTGCGCGTCTTGAACTTCTGATCAGGAGTTTCATATCCTTTGCCAGCGATTCAAGTGCCTCGTACTTTTCGTCGCTCGCCCGGGTTACGATAACTCTCCCCTCATTTTTTAAATGAACCTTCGCGATGGACACGACCTCGTCGCAGGTCTTGCAATCGGCTATGATAGCTTCGGGGATGCCTGTTCGCTTCGCCCTGTGGGTATCAACTTTTGCAATATCAGATAAAGTTTCAAAATTAGTTATCCGGAGCTGCTTCTCAGCTTCCTCCAGAGTTATTTCGTTGTTTTTTAACTTTTTCAGAGTTTCTGAAAGATCCATACACTAAAGTAGACCTGTATATAAATTAGTCTTATGTAAAAAAGAGTCCGGCAGTACCCTCTTGCCGGACCCGCGCCTTTAGTCGCCTGTCTTGTAGTTGCAGAATATTTTATTTTCAGATACTTTTCTGGTTACAGGATCTGGTCGATTATCGAGCCGCCTGTGACTCCTCTTACTCCTCTTACAGCCGCCATGCGGGGTTTCTCAGCAAGAGCCGGGCTGGCACGTACAGCCTCTCTTGAAGCTTCCTTGTGACTATTCGGACCCATTATCTGGGCTGATTTGATGCCTGTCATTATAGCCATGCAGCGCACCTTGCTCTCGTAGTCCTTCCTTACTCTTGCGCCCCATATGACGTTGGCATGGGAGTCAAGTTCGTAAGTCAGCGAGGATGCTATCTGTTCTGCCTCGTGCAGGGACATATCCGGTCCGCCTGTGATGTGCAGCAGGCATCCTGTTGCGCCGTTGGTGTCCACATCGAGCAATGGGTGGTTCAATGCCGCTCTTACGACTTCCTTGGCCTTGTCCTGTCCCTTCGCTTCGCCGACAAGCATTACTGCAAGTCCTCCGCCCTTCATTATGGCCCTGACATCTGCGTAGTCAAGGTTGATCAGCGAGGGCTGGGTTATGGTCTCGGAAATGCCTTTTACGGTCTCTGAGATTAACTGGTCCATAACAGAGAATGCCTGGTCGATCGGGAGGTTGGGCACATAGTCAAGGAGGCGGTTATTATCAAGTACAATAACCGTGTCTGCCGAATTCCTCAGATCATCCAGGCCTTCTTCCGCTTTAACCATTCTTGCTCTCTCGACCCTGAACGGGCTTGTGACCATCCCTATTACGATTGCGCCCTGGTCTTTGGCTATCTGCGCAACTACAGGGGCCACGCCTGTTCCTGTTCCACCGCCCATGCCGGCAGTTACGAATACGAGGTTCGCGTTCTTGAGAACCTCTTCAAGAGTTCCCCTTGCAAGTTCGGCCGCTCTCTTCCCTATCTCAGGGAAGCCGCCGGCGCCAAGTCCTCTTGTTATTGATTTTCCTATCAATATTTTCTTATCTGCCTGGGTGATATCGAGATGGATCTTATCGGTGTTTATCGCGATCGTGTCCGCGCCTGCTACTCCGATGTTGTAAAGACGATTTACTGTATTATTACCGCCGCCACCACATCCGACTACAACGATTTTCGGCGTGCCGAAATCCTCAACATCTTCAGCCGCACCGGTAGCCGCTCTCTTTATCTGCTGTTCCTTTTCTGCCATTTTGAGTGCATCTTGCACAAATGATTCCATTATTCATCCCCTCCTGATTATTTTTTATTGTTCATCTTCTAAACGCAGATAACTATCCGCATTCTTGGATTGCTCTTGCGTTTTTTCGAACAGTTTAATCCTGCCGACCAATTTTTCACTTCTCTGATCGATCAAATCCCTTATAGCCGTCCTGATTGCTTCACTTGCGGACGGAAATTCACCATATTCCACTAACATATCGATCATTTTTAATTGTTGTTCCGGGAGCCTTAGTGTTACTCTTTGCATTATTGGTATCTCCCTCGGCAGTAGACATACACCTGTACGCCTTCAGTATGCCATTCGTCTGACATTTGTCAGACACAACTAACACAGCATACTATATAAATTTATCTATTAATTATGATATACATTATGATAATGCTAATTAGATAAGGCCGGGAGATTCGTATAATATGCTTGTAAAATTTCAACAAAAAACCCAGATTACTATGTCGTCCCATAGCGGTTGTACGCAATTCATGCATTAACGCATGTCCATAATGATACCGGTTGTTCAAAAGCTGTTATATGGACAACATGGCACGTTTTCTTATGATGAACTGAGTGCATATTAGTTAATTTATAAAAAAGCCATAATGAGGCATTATACGACCCTTATCTGTATGACTTTTCTGTGACTGATCCCGTATTAACGCTAATTCCTCATACTCGTGACCGGGCTTGGCATCCTGCCGCCTCTCAATATGAAATCGCGCGAGCTGAACCTGTTTATCTCCATCACATAGGTTTCACCGAGCAGCCCGCCGAAATTCACATACTCCCCGGCTTTCTTGCCCGGAACAGGGATGAGCCTCACGCCCGTTGTCTTCGCGTTCACAACGCCTATGGAAAGCTCATCCGCAATTATGGCTGATATGGTCTCGGCAGGCGTGTCGCCGGGAATGGCTATCATATCAAGCCCGACAGAACATACAGCAGTAAGGGCCTCAAGCTTCTCTATCGAGAGAGCACCGCACTTTACAGCAGCGTTCATGCCTGAATCCTCGCTCACCGGTATGAATGTCCCGCTCAATCCCCCCACGTTCCCCGACGCCATGGCACCGCCTTTCTTTACTGCATCGATAAGAAGAGCAAGCGCGGCTGTACTTCCTGGCGCGCCCATCTTCTCTATGCCCATCATTTCCACGATACCGGCCACGGAATCTCCTACTTTAGTGGTCGATGCAAGCGAGATGTCCACTATCCCGAAAGGAACGCCCATATTCGCCGCAAGCTCCCTGCCGATCAACTCGCCTGCTCTTGTTATCTTAAAAGACGTGCGTTTGATTATCTCGGAAAGTGCGGTCAGGTCGCAGTCCCTGTTCTTCTCGACCACGTTCCTTACCACGCCAGGACCGCTGATGCCTATGTTCAGCGAGAAATCAGGCTCACCGATGCCGTGGAAAGCCCCTGCCATGAACGGGTTGTCCTCAGGAGCGTTTGAGAACACCACGAATTTTGCACATCCCACCCCGTTCCCGGTCCGGTTTGAGATTTCCTTGAGAATGCCCCCGAGCCTTATTACCGCGTCCATGTTCATACCAGATACTGTCGAGGCGACGTTGAGAAAGGCGCACACCCTTTCTGTGCCGGACAGGACGTCTGGAAGCGAATCGATGAGGCGCGCATCTGCCCGCGTCATCCCTTTCTGGACAAGGGCGCCGTATCCGCCGATGAAGTCGATATTCGCATCGCGGGCGGCATTATCAAGAGCCTGTGCGATCTCGATAGGCGCATCCGCATCACAGGATTCTATTATGAGGGAAACCGGTGTCACCGATATCCTTTTATTGATTATCGGAACGCCGTATTTTTCTTCAAGCTTCCCTGCCTGCGCGACAAGTTTTTCCCCGTACTCCGTAACACGATCATACACATTTGAGCTGAAGACCTCGATATCGGAATCGATGCAGTCTTTCAGGTTAAGCCCGAGAGTCACTGTCCTTATATCGAAGTTATGAAAGAGTGTCATGTTTACGGTTTCCATGACCTCTTCAAGCGAGTATTCCATAACTTACACCTTGTGCATCGTCTGGAAAATGTTCTCGTGCTGGACCTGTATCTTGAGACCCATTTCATTCTCGATGACCGAAAGTTCTTTTTTCAACTCTGCTATCGTCATCGGCGAGTCGGACATGTCAACCAGCATGGTCATTACGAAATAACCCTCCATGACTTTCTGGTCCAGGTCCTCGATATTGATATTATGCTTGAAAATAGCGTTTGAGATCCTGGCGATTATTCCTTTTCGGTCTTTTCCTATCACTGTTATGAATACAAGGTATTTGGTCATTCTGTGCCTCTTCAGGGTTCAATTAATATCGGAACTGGGAGTTAAATATTATCCTGATCGAGCCTTTCAACAAAACATGTGCTTTTAACATATAGTTTTGACATGTGCTTTTAGCACATGCTCAAAGCATATGTAAACTATATATGTAAGAAGAACATATAGCAAATTTGATGGGCGGTTATAAACTTTTTTAACACTAACCCCCACTCCCCACCGCCCATCATATACTAATCTTAATGTCTGGCAACCCGCTGAGATTGATTTCTGTATTGAATTGTTTAATTCACCGCAAAGTTCGCAAAGAACGCAAAGCGTACAAGCAAAATTCTTTGCGAACTTTGCGCTCTTTGCGGTTAGATGTCCATATTACCCCAGCAGGTCACTGGCCGCTAATATAAACCTGTGATCACTTCGTCAACAGTTTCATCAATGTGTGTCCTTCCACAAGCCCGAAAATCCCGTCCCTGGCTGAAAACTCATCGAACCTGTCCACATAATCCGCCCTTTCACTTGAGGAATAGATAGCGAAAGGAACAGGTTCTCTTGTGTGCGTTTTGACTGAAATGGGCGTAGGATGGTCGGGTAAAACCATAATACGGTATTCACCCAATCCCCCAAGCTCATTCAGCATCCCGCCCACTACCTTGTCATCAAAATCCTCTATAGCCCTGACTTTTGCCTCTGTATTGCCCATGTGCCCCGCCTCATCGGGCGCCTCCACATGTACAAAGACAAAATCCCGCTCCTGCAGAGATTCAAGGGCATATGCTGCCTTGCCTGAGAAATTAGTGTCCAGGTATCCCGTAGCTCCGGGGACATTTATGACCGAGAGACCGGCATACTTGCCGATACCCTTCAATAAATCAACAGCTGAGATTATCGAACCTGAGATGCCGTATAATTCCTTGAGGGACGGCATCAGGGGCGCTTTTCCCTGACCCCATGGCCAGATGAGGTTCGCGATGTTCTTCCCATCTTTTCTTCGCTTTGCATTAAGCTCATGCGTCTCAAGAATGGGTTTTGACGCCCTGATAAGGTCTATTAAAATCCCAGAATCTTCCCCGCGCGGCAGCACATCATCTATGGCCTGTCCTATCACATCGTGCGGGGGTGTACATACGGCGCTTTCTCCCTGCTCCATCACAAGCAGATGCCTGTAACTCACGCCTGCATGGAATTTGCAATCGTTCCCAAGCTCGTTGTCCACAGCCTCGATAAGGGTGCGGGCTTCCTCGCTTGAGATGTGCCCCGCGCTGTAGTCGGCGAGCAGCCCGTCTTTTTCAGTTATGAGGTTGCACCTGAAAGCGATGTCATCCTTCCCGAGAGCTACGTCCATACTTGCAGCCTCAAGAGGACCGCGCCCCGCATAATACTTAACAGGGTCGTAGCCCATGATGGAGAGGTTGGCCACATCGCTCCCCGGGGTCATGCTGTCCGGCACGGTTTTCGCAACACCGTTCCTGCCGTGCTTTGCGATAAAATCCATATTCGGGGTATTCGCAGCCTGAAGAGGCGTTAAGTCCCCAAGTTCGGGAATGGGATAATCAGCCATTCCGTCTCCAACGAGAACAATAAATTTCATGCCACCCTCTAAAGAAGGGGAAATACAAGAAAATATCGGTCGGCTTGAAAAACCACAGGTTTTCCAAAAAAGAATATCAGCTTTTCATTATCAGTGCAAGCAGCAGGACCAGAACCACCAGGAACTGCGGCATTATATACCACTTTACCATTCTCTGGATCCCGCTTACCCGTGTGTTCAGCTCGCTTAATTCCGCGCTGAGCTTCCTCATGGATTCATCAACTTCAGGCGAGAGAGCATGTTTTACAGGTTCAACGACAGACTGCATCTGCGGCTGTGCAGTTACAGTTTTCGTTGTATTGAGCGTGTAAGTTTTCTTTGGTTTGGCCACTACGGGTCTCACTTTTTCGATCTGCTTAAAATTCGGATCTCTTCCTTTGCCCAATGTATGAAATATCTGGTCTTCGGTTACATCAAGGATTGACATAGTGTACCCTCTTGTGTACTTATATTGTTGTCTCTGTTATATAATTGTTTTTCTATGGATTAATGATGATAATTCTATGAAACATGTTCCAATCATATATTTCACACATACCTCACAACCCCGTTTATATACATGACTTTTAATAAATAGCTGTAGACATTTATGGACTGTATAGACCTTCAACAACAAATAGAAGAAAAAAAGTATAAAATAGATATAAATATTATCTACAATGAGATTGCTATTAACCGGAACGTCAGGAAGCACAATACAGCTAAGAAAAAATAAATTACGGTTTATGAGGCGTAAAATAAGATTTTATCTTTTTACTTATCCGGTTGATAAAACCATTTCTACAATGTTTCCGCAGTTTTCTTTAAGGGAATAGATACGGTGCTCACGGGTCAGGTATATGCGCAGGATTCCGAGTCTGCTATGCATCTGTCCAACCAGGGCGTAGATTCCCCTGTAGCTTACATCAAAACCCTGCTTTACCATGTGCTCATATATTTCGCTTGTAGTATAGCTCTTAGTTTGCAAAAAGAGTCTTAACAGGCACTTCCTGATACCTTTTTTATCCTTTATCATAAATTTTATCAGTCTGGTTTTAATTATATCATCTACATTGCCAGCCGTATGATCACCTGCTAAAACCATATCCTCACTCAAACTATACACAACTATATGTTGCTGGTTAACAAAAAAGTTAGCATTGGATATGCTTTATACAGTATTGAGTTCAATATATTCTATGCTTTACGGTTATTTAAAAAAATCGCCATGCAGGCAGGCTAAAAGGAAGGCTTAAATTACAATAGAATCAATTATAGTCCATGATCCATATCCTTGGAAATGTAGACAAGTGGAAGTGTGAATATAAAAAATGCAATGCAAAATGCTGCACACCGGGTATCCCTCTTACGATCGCCGATATAAAAAGGATTACGGCGCTTGGATACTCGCCGGGCGATTTTTTAGAATCGGATGATGCTAACCAGGAACTCAGGATAAAAAATAAGAACGGAAGGTGCTTTTTCCTGGGAGAGAAGCTTGAGTGCACGATACGGGAGAACGAGCCTCTTGTCTGCCGCTTGCTACCTTTTAAGATAATGGAGGTCTCGTATGCTGACGAACCCATCATGCGCCTGAAACCTGTGGTGGACTGTCCGGGAAAAGGCAGCGGCAAAAAAATCGACAAGAAAAAAATAGAGGCTGACGCGACATCATTCCTCCGTGAGAATCAGCAGCTTATCCGGAATATGAGGAAAAAAGGCGCAAAAGGCGTTTTAGAAGAGCTTTAATCCTGTCACCCAAAAGACTCCCGCTGGTCGAGGATATAGTTAATAATACCTACACACGCAGAAGCAAGATAGGCTCTTCCCCCGATAGAGACCTTTTTTCCATATCTTAAAACGAATTCCTCATCCTTTTTCGGAAGTCCTACCTGGTCGCCCAGCACGAATACAGGATTTTCCCCAAGGTCAATGGTTTTTATACTCTCTCCGGATTCTTCCAGGACGAAGATATTGCTTTTCTCCTTTACCAGTTGCTGGAGACTGTTCTTCCTGATGCTTATCCCGGGATGGCTCCCTCCTGAGAGGACTTTTCGCAGCAGTTCCTCCCAGGTCCGTTCATCGATATGCACATCCCGGATATCCTTCCCGTCGACCACCAGTTCAAGCGGGGGCGAAGGCGGTCCTCCCAGGAGCGCATGAAAGACGACGTCCCTGCGGATAGCATGTGACGCAAAAAGCGACATCAGTATGCACTGGTAAACAACATCCAGCCTGCCAGCTTCCCTGAGGCTCCGGAACCTGGAATCCGTTCTTCCAGTACGTGAATAGAGGATGAATTCTCGCATACCGGTTCATGATATGCTGGCCTGTTTAAGTACGTTATGATTCAGTCGGATAGCCTTTCTTCTTCCATGCAGTCGTACCCCCTAGCAGGTTATACACTTCAGGGTAGCCATGGCGCTTCAGTATGCTTGCGCCCAGCCCGCCTCTGCGTCCAACCGCGCATATAGAGACAACAGGGCGGTCAGATGGGACCTCATCCAGCCGTTTCTCAAGCTCTCCCACATAGATATTGACCGCTCCCGATATGTGTCCAGCAGCATACTCTTCCTTATCACGCACATCCAGCAGGAACATATCCTTTTTCTCTTTCAGTTTCTCATAAAGACCAGAAACCGTATCCACTCCGCTCTTCTCAAGCGGCATTCCCCTGTTCTGCCAGTCTTCGATTCCTTCGCACAGGTAGCCGCTTATCCTGTCAAAGCCAACCCTCACAAGATACCGCCAGGCTGTTTCTACATCCGCCTGTCTCTCGGTAACAAGAAGTATATCTTTCCTGTACTCAAGCATCCACCCGGCAAATTTAGCCAATCCCTCAAGCCAGATATTATACGAACCCGGGATATGTCCGCTTGCAAATGAGTACGGCGAGCGCGTATCGACCAGTATGCAGCCAGTCATGCTTCTCTCAAAAACCTGAGCATCAAGAGGCTCGATCCTCTTCTGGTCAGGCGGGAGAGGACCTTTCAGGTTCTCATCAGCCATCTTTGCAAAATACGGGGGGAGCGGAATTGTCTCTTTTATTTTTTTCTCGATGAACTCCTCCTTCGATAGATTAAGCATCGGGTTTGTTTCCCGTTCATATCCTATCGTGCTCACCGGAAGGTCTGCAACATCGCCGCCGCAGGCTGAACCTGCCCCGTGAGCAGGATAAACTATGACATGGTCTCCCAGAGGCAGCAGCTTCCCGTAGAGGGAGTCGTAGAGGTCGGATGAGAGCTCAAACTTCTTCTCTTCACCAAGAAGGTCTGTCCTGCCAGCGTTGCCGTAAAAAAGCGCATCCCCCGTGAATACCATCCATGGGAGCTCCTGCTGGGAAGGCGAATACAGCACGAAGCTCAGGCTCTCAGGAGTATGACCCGGCGTCTCAAGAACCTGAAGCCTCATGTTCCCGATATCGAACATATCGCCCCCTGATGCAGGAGCGCCGTAACCAAAATCAAGACGGCTGCTATGGATGATTTTGCAAACGGTAAGAGCTTCAAGTTCCAGTGAGCCTACCAGGTAATCTTCGTTCCTGTGCGTCTCAAAAACATACAGTATCCGGCAGCAGTTGCTATCGGCAATCTTAATATACGAATCAACATCCCTTCTTGGATCGATAACGAAAGCCTCACCGCCGTCCCCTACTATGTATGAGTTATGGGCAATGCCTTCTGAAACGATTTTCTCAACAAACATATTCTACCCCCACTACCACTCTGGAATAGCAACTATACTTATATCGCCTTTTAACTGCTTTTGAGGGCGTTTTCAAAAATCTCCATGCCTTTATCGATCTCTTCCTTCGAGATTATTAAAGGCGGGACGAACCTGATAACAGAATCACCTGCCGGGAGCAGAATTAATCCTTCCTCTGCAGCCTTTTTAACAATAGAATCACGTTCAGCCACGGCCGGAACTTTATTTTCCTTTACAAGTTCCACGCCTATCATAAGACCTATGCCGCGAACATCCCCGATTATCCGGTATTCGTCTTTGAGTTCATTCAGGCGTTTCATAAGATATGTGCCCTTCTCAACAGCTTTCTCGCCCAGCCTGTTGCTTTCCATGAACTCAAGAGTCGCAAGTCCCCCTGCCGCAGCCAGCAGGTTGCCCCCGAATGTATTGGCATGAGCCCCGGGCGGCCAGCTCATTATCTCGCCTGTCGACAACGTTGCGCCAAGAGGTATTCCGCTGCCGATGGACTTTGACATACACACGATATCGGCTCTCACACCAAAATTCTCCATTGCCATGAATTTCCCTGTCCGGAAGCCGCCGCTCTGGACCTCATCAGCAATTAACAGGATATCATTCTCGTCACAAATCCTGCGGAGCTCTTTATGGAACTCCGGCGGCGGGACAACAAAGCCGCCTTCTCCCTGTATGGGCTCTACTGCAATAGCGGCAGTGTCCTTTGGCGAAAGCACCCTCTTGAAAGTAGTAAACTCTATCTCCCTTGCGCAGGTGATGCCGCAATCCGGGTATTCAAGGTTGAACGGGCAGCGGTAGCAATATGCATAATAGGAATGCACAACACGCAGGGAAGGGTAATGCTCCTTATGTCTCACCTTTGAGCTTGTAAGGGACAGCGCCCCAAGCGTCCTTCCGTGGAAGGCGCGGTAGAATGCAAGCATGCTGCTTCGTTTCGTGTACCGGAACGCAAGTTTCATGGCAGCTTCTACAGTCTCAGCCCCGGAATTAGAAAAGAAAACCTTCTCGTACCCAGTCAGCTTGCAGAGTTTTTCTGCCAGTTTCACCGGCATCTCGGCATTAAAATCAGAGAAACCGCAGTGAACCATCTTATCCATCTGTGCGCATACGGCTTCCTTGAATTTTTTATTGTTATACCCGATGTTCATCACAGACACGCTGGAGGCAAAGTCAATGTAGCTGTTGCCCTCAACATCGTATATAGTCGAACCTTCGGCATGATCGATGACAAGCTCGTAGGGGCGCGTAAGTGAGGATATAACTTTACTATCCCGCTCTATGATATCCCTGGATTTCTGGCTTATTTTTCTCATTGTTCCTCCTGCACTATATCTATCTGCGCTTTCTGAAGTTTTCCGCTATAATCGAAATAAACAGTCTTTATCTCTGTGAATCCCTCTATCGCTGTGGTGCCAGCTTCGCGCGTACCGTTCCCAGTGGCTTTCACACCTCCAAAGGGAAGGTGGATCTCAGCGCCTATCGTAGGGGCATTGATGTACGTTATGCCTGCCTCTATTTTTTCAATCGCTTTAAAAGAATTTTTTATGTTCTCCGTATATATCGATGATGAGAGACCGTAAATTACAGAATTGGCTATGTCTATGGCTTCATCAAGGCTTCCGGCGCTTATCAGGGAAAGAACAGGACCGAATATCTCTTCCTGCGCTATCCGCATATCCGGGGATACATCCGTAAATATTGTGGGTTCAAAAAAGTACCCGGGCAGTGGTTTGGCAGTCTCTCCGCCCAGAACCAGTTTAGCGCCCTCTTCTTTTCCGATATTCACGTACCTTGCGACTTTCTGGAGCTGCGAATTATTGATGAGCGGACCAACGTCCGTAGTTTCATCAAGACCATTTCCGAGCCTGAACTGCTTTGTTCTCTCGATCAGCTTCTTCTGGAACGCCGGCAGTATATCCTCGTGCACTATGACGCGGCTTGCTGCTGTACACCGCTGTCCCGTCGTCCCGAAAGCACCCCAGAGCACGCCGTCGATTGCAAGAGCTAAATTCGCATCGTCCATTACAATGACCGGGTTCTTTCCTCCGAGTTCAAGCGATACGCGCTTCATATCCTTGCCTGCCTCGCCGAGTATCCATTTTCCGGTATCGACCGAACCCGTGAACGATATGGCGCGGATTCCCTTATTATGGACAATCGTGCTTCCGACCGTTCCTCCTTCGCCCATCACTAAGTTCAGAACTCCTTTCGGTAGCCCTGCCTCAGCGAGTATCTTCACAAGCTCAATAGTAAGCAGGGGCGTATCGCTTGCAGGTTTGAACACGATAGTATTGCCGGATATCAGGGCTGGCATTATCTTCCAGGCAGGAATCGCTATCGGGAAGTTCCAAGGAGTAATCAGTCCTACAACTCCTATTGGTCTTCGGACTGTCATGCAGAATTTATCAGGCAGCTCTGACGGCGTAGTCTCTCCCAGAAGCCTTCTTCCCTCTCCGGCAGCATAGTATGTTATATCGATAGCTTCCTGCACATCCCCGCGTGTTTCCTTGAGGATTTTCCCCATCTCGATTGTCATCAGGCGCGCCAGTTCTTCCTTGCGCTCCTCAAGCATCCTCGCGGCGCGGAAGAGGAGCTTGCCGCGCGAAGGTGCGGGGGTGCAGCTCCATTTTTCGAAAGCATCATGCGCGCTGTCAACTGCTCGCTGTACATCCTCCTCTGTTGCCTTATGGAGCTTTGCGATCACTTCAAGGGTCGCCGGGTTAATATCATCGAATGTTTCACCGCTGCTTGAGTTTACCCATTCGCCATTTATGAATAGCTTATATTCCTGCAAACACTTCACCCAGATATTAAGTTGGTGGGGATGCTATTTGAAGGTTTTTGTATCACGGCGATTTAGCTACAATACTGCAGCGGTCTGCTAATGTTACATGAACCTGATACCCTAACTTCTCCCTGAACGGAATATATCCGGTTCTCAAGCTACCACAGAAACATTCGCAGGTGCAGGAACAGGTATCCTTAAATCTATGCTCTCCTGATTTATTGATAACCGAATAACCAGTAATATATAGATTAACTCTTTGCCCTGATATATGCTCATTGTGGCGGATTCTATTTTTGACAAGGCGTCTTTTGTTATATTGGCTTGTGATAACTCGCTCAATATCATGGAAGCATCTAAAACTTCTACTGCTACAATTTTATTATTCTGAGAAAAATCTATTACAAAATTTTCTATTTGCAGGCTATCCTTGACCTTTTCGTCTGTGTACAAATATAAAATGTCGTTCTTGTAATCATAATCTATTCTTGCATCTTTGGTTGTTGTCACATGAACCTTATCCCCTTCGGCATATCCCCTAACCTCTCCCTGAATGCATCCGGCCAGTCCTTCTGCTCAAACCCTTTCTGCGCAAAGAACGTACTCGCCCACCTTTCAAGCCCGACGCCCGAGCAGCCACTCCATACATCCTTACCCGATTGAGACTTAACATTAAAGCCCTTGGGATACTTATCGCCGTTAACGCTCAGGTTCTGGAACTCAAGCCACTCGCCATCTTTCCCACGGTAGGGAAGCGGCGCCTCAAAATCGATAGTCCCAACATCGTTTTTCTCAGCCAGCCCTGTAAGCCCTTCCTGCGCCATGAACCAGGGTGTCACCCATGCCATCCTCCATTCAAGGTCGAGGATATCGTTGAATATGTGCTTGTAGCATTCCTGCATGTCCTTTGAGTGGGCCAGCACCTGCTCTGGCGTGCCGATGAAGACAAGCTCTATCCTGTGGAACTCATCCACCCTTTCCATGCCATGTATGCCGCCGCTTTCATACCTGTGCGACGTGCCCGAGCGATCGAACACCTTGATCGGGAAGGAATCTTCCGCGATAGTCCTTCCCTGAAGGAAAGGCCAGAACGAGGGGCACTGGGCATAACACATAGCGCCTATCGGTTTATCTATCTTCTCCGAAATAAGGTCAAGAGGTACTTCGAGCGTGACCTTGTAATAATCTATTACTTCCTCCCAGAAAGCAGGGTCTCTTGTCTTTGGCGGTGAAACATAGTATACCTCAGGATATACGCCTTTTGCATGTCCTGAATGTTTCAGTACATCCCATACATCGAGCTTGGGGAACACCATCTCAACGTATCCGAGGGGCTTGACCACCTCCTCAAGCACTATCTGCTCAAACGTCCTGAATATCTGCGTCATCTGCGGACCATGTATCCACTGACCCCTGCCTGAGGCGCGTTTTATCCAGCCGCGTTTCTCAGCTTCCACGGTCGGGTCGCTATTGAATTTCATCTCTTTTTTCGGGCTTTCCCACAGCAGGCTCCAGTGCTCAGCCTTTCCGCCAAAGCCCTGCGCTGCTATCTTGTCCTCGATGAGCGAGATTATCCTGTCCGGGACTTTGTTCTCAAGCTGCGCTTCCCCGACATCAAGAGAGAGCGTTATCATCCCGTCTGCGAATTCTATTTCCTTTACATAGGGTATTTTAGTCTGGTGCAGCGGCTGCTCTGAAGGCAGCTTTACGATGAACTCTTCTATTTCCGCGCCTCGTATCCCGATCTTGTACTTCTTGCCAAGCGCGCCTGCAAGCGGCTTCCGCAGGCGGATGAACGCGTCGTGTGCTCGCAGGTATCGGTCTGATTCGATGTCGAAGGAGATGGCGTTGTCTTTTACGTCCCAGGCTATGATCTTCGCCCCTCTTCCTGCCGGGACGCCTTTTTGCAGGATGGTGGCTTTCGCTTCTTCGATGAACTTTTCTATATCGGCGCGCGCCGCTGATACGGGGGCGCTGGTTTTGTATTCGCCTTTGAGGTGAAAGTAAGGTTCCATTGTTTCAGTCCTATGGATTTTTGTTAAGAGGATATGGTTTTAATTTGATGTTTCTACATCCATCTTCTGAGTTTATTTGAGGTACATTAATGTTCCATTTCTTATTTATACTTTCTAACATCTTCTTTGCAATGATGCCTTTTGTTATGCGACAATTTTGTTATGCAACAGAATAGTTACATTTTATGAAATCTTAACGATTAACGGAACAGGGCTGGAGACCAGAGGGAAAGGTTTAGATATACCCGGAAACAGGGGAGGAATAAACAGAGGAGACAAATATGAAATCATCCAGAAAGAAAAACATTGCCGAGAAATGGCAAAACGAGGGACTTGCATTTGATTCTTTAAAAAAATACGATGAGGCAATAAAATGTTATAACAGAGTACTTAAGATCGAACCGAAACCTATCGAAGCATTGTTCCACAAGGGACGCGCCCTTCATAATTTAGAAAAATATGAAGAGGCAATCGGGTGTTACGACAGGGTAATCGGGATTGATCCGGCACATCTCGATTCATGGCTCTGGAAAGGATACGCGCTTCGTGGTTTAGAGCGGTACGAAGAGGCGATAGGATGCTTTGATAAGGTAATTGAAACTGCTCCGCAGAGCGATTATTTACTATACCTGTGGCATAGCAAAGGGCTTATTCTTCATATTCTGGGGAGATACGATGAGGCAACAGAATGCTTCGATAAGGTACTCGAAATTGACCCGATACATACTGAAGCATGGCTCTGGAAAGGGCAAAATCTCCATAGCTTAAGAAAATATGAGGAGGCAATAGAATGCTATCATAAGGCGATCGATATTGATTCGGAGCACATCGACGCATGGAGCAACAAGGGACTTGCCCTTAACACTTTAGAGAGATATGAAGAAGCAATAAAATGCTACGATATGGTACTTGAAGTTGATCCGGAGGATGCTAACGCATGGTACGGCAAAGGGCTAGCTTTCCATAGCTCAGAACAGTATGAAAAGGCAATAAGATGTTACGATACCGCAGTTGGGATTAATCCGGAACATCCGGATGCGTGGTACTGCAGGGGGCTTGCTTCTCATAGCTTGGAGGAATACGAAGAGGCGATAAAGTGTTATGATATGGTAATCGGGATCGATCCAGTACATGTTAGCGCATGGTACGGCAAAGGGCTTGCTCTTCACAACCTGGAGAAATACAAAAAAAGACGATAAGATTTGCAGGCTTCAACATCACAAGATGAAAATGTAATAGACAGGAGGCTTTTATAGCTCGAAGTTTTTCATTCGGCCATATTCTGCCAAGAAAGTATATAATCTCGAAATAATAACTATTCCATATGGTGTCAGGAATAAATTCCATAAACAGATACAGAAGGGGTGAAGTGAGCCTCTGGGCTGCTGCCAGAGATGCTGGGTGCACCCTGGAAGAATTTAAAGAAATATTACGTAGTAAGGGTATTGTTATCCGGATATCATCTACAAAGCAGGAAAGCGATACCAGACTGAAATGATTCTTTAGCGAGTGATTTATTACTCATGGAAAATCTGTGTTCTATCAGAACTATCAGAATTCTTTTTATAATTGGCAACATATGGTATAAAATCCAGATGCGAGAGATGGGATTTGAACCCACGAATGCCTGCGCAATTGGATCTTAAGTCCAACTCCTTTGGCCGCTTGGATACTCTCGCATGGGGTCACTTTAAATATCCCTTGGGTTACTTTAAACTAACGATTAAGTTAGCTTTTGTTATTTACGTGTTTTAGCTTTCCAGTGGGATACCAGATAGAAACAACTATTCATATAGGTTCTGTCAAGTTTGCTTATCTTGATTTTCATTGAGGAGGTCTCCATAGGGCGAAAAAAGGGGGTAAACGGTATAGGCGCGGTGTAAAATCGTAGCTCATAACGCATTTATGAGCATCAACCCGCTAACTTTTTTTTGCTTATTGCCTTGGCGCGCATGATCCCTTTGGCTTTTGCCCTCTTACGTCCATACAGAGCTTCAAATCGGTCAAGACGCAACTGCAGCGTATTCACCTGAGACCTGAACGCCCCCATCTCAGCGCGCAGATTTGTGGTCAATGCCGGGGTGAAATGTCTCGGAGACTTGACACAACCTTAATCCGTTATCTATATAAAGATAAAGATTAATTTGTATAATAATATTAATGCGGTGATTATATGGTTCGCAGGAGAATAACAATAGCATTAATTTTAATTTTTGTAGCTGCTATAGCTGGTTGTGTAAGTAATGGGGACATAGGCACAGCAATAGAAAAATGGAATAAAGTAGCTGATAAGACTCAAGAAATACGACTTCTGGATGAACAACTTGGAAAAACGATGAAGGCTGATAATGTTATAATAGAGCCAGAACTTGCAAAGGATACTCCCAATCTTGAAAAATTTCTTCCTATATTAGATAAATGGCAAAAAACGCTTGACGAAGAAAGAAAAATTCTTGAAGAAAAAAGTAGTCTTATAAGTGATTTTGCGGGATCAACGGTAAATCTTGATGGGGATGCAAAAAGATATGGAGACAGCGCGTTGAAAAATACCAGAGAATCGAATAGATATGAAACTTCATCAATCGACAATTTTAATCGGGGAATAGAGAGTTTAAGGACGTGCTTCAAGATTCTCGATAAAACTTCTTGTAGCCAGTCAGAACAATATTTTAACGCTGCTGATTCTGATACCATAAAATCTAATTCTTATGTCGATGAAGCAAACGATGACATGAAAAAACTGGAGGCGCTGCAATAATGAGTGAGGATTCATTTGATCTTTGGTTGAAGCGTGGTCGATGTAGTGAGAACATCTGGATATTGGGTATTATCCCTTTTTTAATACCCTATGCATATTACAAAGTTGGTATGGGATGGAGAGGTATATGGTTTTTAATTGCAGCACCTATCATAAGCGTATTATTAGCCATAACAATCGGGATTCCTGCCGGAGGGATAGCAGTACTCGTTTATGGGCTTTATGAAACGTACAATGTCGCCAAAGAACATAACAGAATTTATGCAGAGGCTTATGAGGAGGCACTTAAAAATCAAGAATGAAAGCCAAACAAACTAGATTATCTATTTTAGTAGCGAGATAAGAAAACACGTTTAGAGTTTCCTATGTGTTTAAAAATGGAAGGAGCTTAAATAATGAATAATACATGGGAAGAAGAAATACAGAATTTTTTGAATAGCAATTTTGGCTTCCGAACTGAAAAAATTGATTTATATAAAGAAGCATTAACCCATAGCAGTAGCGGTTTGCTCAATAATCAAAGACTTGCTTTCCTTGGAGATGCGGTGTTGAAGCTAATCATAAGAGAACATTATTTCACAGAACTTCCTGACTGGACTAAAGGAAGACTCACCTCTCATAAATGCGATTTAATCGAAACAGATGAAAACTATGCTAAGATTGCATCAAATCTAAATATATTTGAACACATTAAATTAGGAGGAACTTATAATAATCATCGAGATGACGCAAATAATACCACTGTAAATGCAGAAGCATTTGAAGCAATCTTTGGGGCAATATATCTTGACAAAGGTTTTGTTGAGACAAAGAAGATAGTAGAGAGATTAAACAGAAAGATACCATTTCTATAATTGTAGAAATCGAGCACTGACAATATAATGCATCCTCATATCATCGGATATACGAAGCGGTGCTTTATATTTTAGCATCTTCCTTGTGGCGGGTTCTGTGTAGTCTTCGGTTGCTAAAATAAATCTGCGTTCATCTGCGGTTCGGTTAATTATGTGAAGTTATGCGGGCAACTATAATTAAGTTAATACAATCGGCTATCCTTCAAGTAATCAGTATCGTTCCAATATATTGTACAGCGTGTCTCTCTTCGCCACCGGGCGCCCCAGTTTCTTAGCAGCATGTACGAACTCGTCAATACTTTTACTGTGGAAAGGCACTCCTGCTGCCCTCACGACGTTCTCCTCTATCATCGTCCCTCCGAGGTCGTTCGCGCCGTAATCAAGAGACATCTGAGCTACAGCAAGACCCTGCGTGACCCATGAAGCCTGGATATTCCTGATATATCCGTTGAGAAGGATACGCGATACTGCTACCATCTTCAGATAATCTATACCCGTCGAACTTCCGCTTAACTGCGTGTTCTCAGACTGGAAGCTCCACGGTATAAAAGCGGTGAACCCGCTGTACTTTTTCTGCATATCGCGAATGCGGATAATATGTTTTATCCTCTCTTCAAGAGTTTCTGCATGCCCGAAGACCATTGTCGCCGTAGTCGGGATACCCAGGGAATGCGCCGCCAGCATTACTTCCTGCCACTGCCTCCATCCTATCTTGTTGGGCGAGACTGAGCCGCGTACTCTGTCGTCAAGTATCTCGGCGCCCCCGCCGGGTATGGAATCAAGCCCGGCATCATGAAGCCGCGAGATGATTTCCTTTATGCCGGTGCCGTATAACTTCGATATATGTACTATTTCGGGCGGGGAAAAAGCGTGCATCTGCACTTTGAACCTGTTCTTTACCTGCCTCAGCATATCCTCGTAGTATTCGATAGATATATCAGGGTTCAGCCCGCCCTGCAGCAGTATCTGGGTAGCACCCAGCTTAACAGCCTCATCGATTTTTGAGATAATCTCTTCAATCGTCAGGACATAAGCATCCTTTGCGCCGGGTTCCCTGTAGAATGCGCAGAATTTGCATTTCGAGGAGCAGATGTTAGTATAATTAATGTTCCTGTCCACAACGAAGGTCACAAGTTCGCCCGCGCTTTTTTTTCGCAGGGCGTCAGCCGCCGCGCCCAACAGATTAAGATCATCACGCTCAAGCAGCTTTGTGCCTTCTCCTATATCCAGTGGTTCATTATTCAGCGCCAGGGAGAGGATTTCGGCTACTTCGTCATCATTTGAAAATTCCCTTATCTTATCAAAATTCATCATCCTGCGAATAACTCCTCTTGAATTTCAGAGCCAGTTCAGCCTTCATAAGTTCTCTTCCAAGATAAGCCGCGTGGTCAAGCCGCGAGACCAATCCCAGCCTGATTATAGTATCAAGAACCTCCTTTGCAGTAGTTCCTGCGATTGAAATATCCTTGTTCCTTGCTACTATTTTTCCAGGATAAAGTCTCCTATCCCGGATTTCATCGGCTGTGATATCTATCTTGAAACAACCTGCGGGGTCAAGATGCCATCCCTCGCTCCCTCGTGCTTGAGATGGAGCTTCCGGCATCTTACCGAATTCGCGCCTTCTTTTCTCCTTCGCCACCAGCAAATCAATTCCCAGGTCTTTGGGAGCACTGCCCCTTTCTTTTGAAAGAGCCATCATAACGGACGCGGACTTTAGCTCAAATACGCTGCCGCGGGCTTTATCGCTGTATTCGGGCGTGAATAAGACATTCGCATCCAGTTCCATAGCCATTCCGGCAAGCATGGCGTTGATGCCTGTCGAATCCGCATCGACAAGTTCTGTGACATTGCCGGCTCCAAAAAAGAGCGGCGTTCCAGGGTCGCGTTTGCGGAACTCATAATACCTGTCGATCGATTCCACAAACCCGTGACCCGGCGGCTCAAGCACGGGGTCGGCGATAATATTGTTGATCCCCAGGTTCCTTGCAGATTCGATATTGTTGAACAGGCTCTCAACCTCTTCAACGCAGTCGGGAATTATGACAGCAGCAGCGGAATTCCTGATAATGTTATCTCTCACTTCTTGTATATTCCCGGAATTCAGGCTCAGCACTGCATCTACTCCGGCATCCAGGGCAGCATTGATAAGCACGGGGTCAAGGGTATCGATGCTGAGTGGTAGATCAGTTATGGATTTTGCAATTTTTACAGCAGCTTCGGCATCATGCGGTTCCGTATCCATGGACATACCGAGGTCTATAATATCCGCACCTCGCTCCGCAAAATAAATTATTTTATTCGCCAGATCATTCCGGGTCAGGTGCGCAGCGTCCACTATCTCAGCCATTACCTTCATCCGCGAGTTCCCGCCGAGCTTGACTCCCTTTAAGAATAAAGCCGGAGAAGCCCTGTCTTCGAGTTCTGCTACCCTTTCAAGAGCATTTGAACGTCTTTTATCAAGAAGCAGCTCGCAGGCAGGTACTTTTCTTGAAAACGTGATCTCGCCGATGTAAGACAGCACAAAACCAAGGTCTATTGCATGTTTCGGACCGAGCCGTACCGGCGTGTCAATCTCAATCTCAAGACCTGAAAAATCGCCGGATGCAAGACCCGGGATTAATATAAGATCGTACTTTTTTTCAGGCAGGGAGCGGCGAAGAAGAGCAGGGGTAATAAAAGAAGCGACCTCTATATCCAGGACAAGAACATCAGCATCATCCTGCACCGATCTCTTTACTGTGTTCTCTGCCAGCTTTCCGGTCACCACAAGAGTAGTCATTGTATCGGCAATCCAAATAGTCCTTTTATTCCCCTTGCAATAAAATCAACTGCTATGGCACCGAGGAAGAGACCCATTAACCTCGTCATCACAAGCATGCCGGTCATGCCAACGACCCTGTTGAAGAAATCGGAGAACCTGAAGATCAAGAACGTAATAACAAATGTAAGCAGGATAGCCAATATTACTAACAGTATCAATTGCAAGTTACCGCCATCCGAGGGATTGGTGTACAGTAGAATCGTTGTGATCGCACCGGGCCCTGTCAGCATGGGCATTGCCATCGGGAATACTGAGACGTTCTCCCTGTGGGTTGCGGCAGATAATTCCTCAGATGTAATGCTCTCCCTGCTAGTTCTTGCAAACAGCATATCAATAGCTACAAGGAAAAGCAGGATGCCCCCGGCTACCCTTAAAGAATCTGCTGTGATGCTAAAAAAATCCAATATATATCCCCCTGATATTGCAAAGATTATCGCGATCAGGAAGGCGATCACCACAGAACGCTTCGCTACGTACAGCCTGTCCGCCCGATCCATATGTGAAGTAATAGAGATAAAAGCCATTACTCCGCTGATGGGATTGACGATGGAAAATATAGCTGCGAACGCGGAAATGAAGAACGTACTGCTCGAAGTGATGTCTAAGGTCATTATGCTAATACTATTCATTAGGCGATATTGAATGTTTTGGTTAGCAGGTAAAATAAGCAAGTATTCGGAAATCGATACCGATTTTACCCGTATCAAAAGCCTTTTTAATACGGCCTCCGTCTAACTAATAATCATGGAACTGGCTTTCAGCAGAGGTACTATCATCATCCGCGGTGATATCAGGGTTCCTAACTCCACATGGGATGAACGTTCCAGAACATTCAGAGCTGCGGCTTTGCACTACAGGGATATCACGGATTATCTTAAAGCCTCAGGTATGGATTTTAAAGATAATGTTCTTGACCTTATACCGTGTCCTGAGCTCCGGACTGGCGTAATACTGAGAGATTACCAGCAGCAGGCTCTGGGGGCGTGGGAAGCAGGCGGCAGGCGGGGAGTGATCGTTCTTCCCACGGGAAGCGGAAAGACGTTCATAGGGATCAAAGCCATAGCCCTGCTGAATACCCCGACGATCGTGATAGCTCCCACCATAGACCTGATGAACCAGTGGCGCGTCAGGCTGAAAGAAGAGCTTAAAGTTGATGTCGGGATACTGGGCGGAGGAGAGCAGGAAATAAAAGCAATAACCGTATCCACTTACGATTCTGCATACATCTATGCCGAGCGGCTGGGTAACAGGTTCGGGTTCATTATATTTGATGAGGTACACCACCTGCCTGCCGAGGGCTACAGGCACATAGCACAGATGTTCGCTTCGCCTTTCCGTATGGGTTTAACAGCTACCTACGAGCGTGAGGACGGCCTGCATACGGAGCTTAACAGGCTTATAGGGGGCAAGGTTTTCGAGAAAAAGATAAACGAGCTTGCCGGTGAACACCTCTCGCCGTACCGGATTGAGAAGATAACTGTTGACCTTGTCAGGGAAGAGCAGGAGGAATACAACCTGAACCAGGGGATTTTTTCGGATTACCTGAAGAAAAATAACCTGATGCTCAGGAACCCGGCTGACTTCCAGAAACTCGTTATACGAAGCGGAAGAGACCCCGGTGCAAGAGAAGCCTTGCTTGCAAGGAATACGGCAAGGGATATTGCCTTTAACAGCGCATCAAAAGTAGGAAAGCTTGCCGGGATCCTGAAAAAGCACAAAGATGGCAGGGTCTTCATTTTCACCGAGCATAACAAGTTAGTCCACAGGATATCAAAAGAGTTCCTGATACCCGCGATCACCTACAGGACAGTGGGCAAAGAAAGGAACGAAATACTTGAAAGGTTCAGATCGGGCATCTATAAAGCGGTCGTCACCTCGAAAGTACTGGATGAAGGTATAGATATTCCGGACGCCGATGTGGGCATAATCATAAGCGGGACAGGCAGTGAGAGGGCTTTTGTTCAGAGGCTTGGAAGGATACTGCGGAAAAAGAAAGGGAAAGAAGCGGTACTGTACGAGCTTGTGTCGGCTGATACAAGCGAGATAAACACTGCAAGAAGGAGGGCAAAAGCCCTGAGATAACAATGTTAACATCCGATCTTCTTGTCACAAGAACGTACAAAGGAAAAATAGAGCCTGTTTACGCTTCTCTTGATACGGAGAGCGTTGAGATTGCCAACTCGGTCATAGACCTCTTCCGGAATCACGTCGGAAAAACCTACGGAGACCTGTTTTCTGAGATAGAAGAGTTTGAAGAAATGAATTATCGCTTTATAAGAGGTCTGGCTGCGCTCCTTGAGAGGAGATGTATAATAGATATAGATGCTGCTATTGACCCTGTCGCTGCCAGAAGAGCAGTGTTTGAGGAATGCAAAGAGATAGTCACAGGCCTGGAAGAACGCCAGGAAGTCATAGACAGGGCAGCGGGTAAGCTTTCTATTGCGCCTGAACAACTGGAAAAAGCCCTCTGGGCTGACCAGGAAGAGAATCTTGTGATCAGGGAATTCCAGGCCCTTTCTCCGGAGGACCTGCTCAGGCAGTATAATCTCTCACTTGCCCAGACGCTCCTGTTCAAAGCTACGGGGATGGAGCTGCGGATAGAAAGTAACTACCAGTATGTATTCAGGAAGCTAAAGCAGCTTGGGCTTATGTACTCTATCGAGCAGGGGAAAATATACCTTGACGGACCTATCTCTTTATTCAGGCTGACTGAAAGATACGGTACATCTTTTGCAAAACTGCTGCCTGCTATTATCGGGTCGGAGAAATGGAGCTTAAAAGCCAGCATATTGAGAAAAACATTGCAGGGTAAAAGGATTCTTGAATTCACTCTGGATCATACCAGGCATGTTTTTAATTCCGATATTTTTGAAGAAACTTTTGATAGCGCTGTTGAAAGAGAATTTTCCATGCTTGACTTCAATGGCTGGTCTGTAAAGCGCGAGCCTGCAGTGCTGGAAGCAGGGCAGTATGCTTTTATTCCTGACTTCTCACTTGAGAGGAACGGAAGCAGGGTATATGTGGAAATGGTCGGCTTCTGGACACCTGAGTACCTTAAGAACAAGATACAGAAGATAAACCAGGTAAAAGAGAAAATTATCCTGCTGGTGGATAAAAACCTTGCATGTTCGGGCTCGGAATTCAAAACTGCTGACGTCCTTTTTTATGATAAAAAAATCCCGTATATCGAGATAATAAAAATTCTCAGGAAATACGAGGAAAAACAGTTATCAGAAGAGCTTACAAAACTTGGTAACGTGAATATATCCATAGACGGCGATGTGATCGACCTGGATGAGATGGCTAAAAAATATAAGCTGAGTGTTGAGATTTTGAAAAAAGTGATCGATCAGTATAAAGGAGAATATTCACTCATCGGAGACCAGCTTGTTAGCAGGCAAACCCTGGAAACTGTTCGGAGAGAATTAAACGGTGTAAGAAGGCATAGCGAAGCCATCAAAATATTTGAGAAGTACGGAGTAAAAGGGCACTGCTCAATGCTTGAATTCCTGGGTTACAAGGTGAAATGGAGCGGGCTTGATCCTGAGAACATAGAGATATTGGCATAAATTCTATGTAATCGCTGTGTGTTTTAAACATATGTCTGTATATCGTAATACCTTTTAAACAATGTAATCTACTAATTTATTACAGATGTAATTCAAAAATTAACTGAGAGAACACAAAAGGAATCAAGGGAGAAGCTGACATTATATCATAGCGCATCGGACGGAAAACCAGGAAGCGGGGGAGATATATTCGAGTATCTCATCTATCAAGTCCGGGATGCAGGGAATTTGAGCTTTTCACGATATTAAAACAACGAAATTCATGCAAAAATCAAGAAATGGAGGAAAATAAATGAATAAAAATACAATCAAAGTTTCAACAAATGGCAAACACGCGAAAATAGATGGAAAAATTTGGGATAAAGGAGGTACTATAAATGAAAATTAAATTAGCGATAGCAGTATTGGTAGCACTGATACTAGCAGGAACATCGATGGTAGGGGCAACTCCTGGACAGACACAATCATGTGATACTGGCACTGGCGGTTGCCATGCATTATCGTCATCAATTAGCGTTACAACAAATATAACATCGATTACAGTAAGTCCAGGCCAATCCTTTGCGGTAGGCATAAGCTGGAGTGGAGGACAAAATAGTAGCACATCCCCAGCAGGAACAACTGAGGTAAATTGGCCAACAACTTTCTCTACAATTACGAGAGATAATACTCTGTTTAACCCTACTCTGCGTATTCCAGCCCCATCGCCTGCAGGTGCAAGCGGCACGACTTCATCGGTCTTGACAGCACCAGCGGCAGTTGGAAACTACATAGTAAGGGTGTATACATCTTCTGGACCAACAGCTACAGGAGGTCCGGATGGGACTAACTTCAAGGATATCAATGTAATAGTTGCAGCACCACCAGTTGAAACATTCAACATCTCAGGCTTCAAGATAAATGACACAAATGGCAATGGTGTATGGGATGCTGGAGAAATGGGTATAGAGAACTGGAATATCAAGCTGTTTAATAATTCAGGCACACCAGTAGCCAGTACATCAACCAATGCGCAGGGCTTCTACCAGTTCACGAACCTTATGCCGGACCGCTATAATGTAACTGAAGAAATGAGAACAGGATTTACTCCTACCAACGCCACAACCAAGGCAATAATCGTCGAAAATATGGATGTAATGAACGTGAACTTCACAAATCAAGTCACAGTGCCACCACCGCAGACATTCAACATTTCAGGCTTCAAGATAAATGACACAAATGGCAATGGTGTATGGGATGCCGGAGAAATGGGAATAGGGAACTGGAAGATCATGCTCCTGAATGACACAGGGGTACAGCTAGCCAATACGTCGACCAATGCTTCGGGCTTCTACCAGTTCATGAACATTTTCCCAGGCAACTATAATGTAGCTGAGGAAATGAAAACAGGATTTACTTCTACCAATGCTACCTCCATGCCTGTAACCGTCGAAAACATGGATGTAATGAACGTGAACTTCACAAACCAAATCACAGTGACTCCACCACCAACAGCAACATTTAACATCTCAGGTTTCAAGGTAAATGATACAAATGGCAATAATGTGTGGGAATCTGGAGAAATGGGCATAGAGAACTGGAATATCCGGCTTCTGAATGCCACAACAGGCACACAGATAGCCAGTACATCAACCAATGCCTCAGGCTTCTACCAGTTCATGAACCTTGCCCCGGGTGTCTACAATGTAACTGAAGAAATGAGAGCAGGATTTACTCCGAGCGGTGCCACATTTAAGGTGGTAACCATCGAAAACATGGATGTAACGGACGTGGACTTCTTAAACCACATCACAGTGACTCCACCACCATCAGTAACGAACACCATCTCGGGTTTCAAGATAAATGACCTCAATGGCAACGGAAAACAAGATGCAGGAGAGGAAGGTCTGCCAGGCTGGAATATCAGGCTGATTGGCATTGTACCAGAGACTGTGAGTATCAATATGGAAACTACCACGGATGACAAGGGCTTCTACAGTTTCGAAAATCTCCCGGCGGGCAAGTACCTTGTAGTGGAAACTCTCAAGGGAGGTTATGTGCCTAGCGGTTCTCCGGTATTAGTGGTAACCCTGGAAAACGGTATGAATTCCATGAACAACAATTTCATGAATAGACCGGTATCCAGTCTGATACCCGATCTGTCTGGATTGCTCAAATGAGACATAGAATACCATAGAAACATGGACTAAGGAGGTACAGCGTATACACGTGAATGAAATAGTGAGATAAGGCTTGGTTCACACCACGCAGTTGATTGTTATGATTGCGTGGTGTGAAACACAAGCTTGAAGATTTTTTTCTGGTCGTGTGCCTTACCAATTGAAACATTTATAATTCTAAAGACGCTTTTTTAGAAACACGGATTAAAAGGGCATTGCTCAATACTTGAATTACTGGGTTACAAAGTGAAATGGAGCGGGCTTGATCCTGAGAACGCGGAGATAATGGTATAATTTTTAATCTTATATGTTTTAACATATGTTTGTGTTTCGTAATGTCTTTTTAACAATGCAATCAATCTATTTATTACAAATATAATTTGTGAATTGACTGAAAGAACCCTTCAGGAATCAAGAAAGGCTAACATTATAGCACAGGAACATCGGATGGGGAATCAGGAAGCAGGGGAAAGATACTCGGATATCTCATTGAGCAGGTTCGGGGTGCAGCAGATTTATCGAGAAGGGCAAGCAGTGAGCACCTGAAGCGCTATCAGGAGCACTATGTAAAGCAGCTTTGAACGAGCTTTGCCTGGTAGCCAAACAGTGAAATTTATACGAAAATCGAGAAATGGAGGAAAATAAATGACAAAAAATACAATGAAAGTTTTAACAAAAGGCAAACACGCGAAAATAGCTGAAAAGAAATGGGATAAAGGGGGGTAGTTATAAATGAAAATCAAGTATAAGTTAGAAATGGCGATGCTATTAGTAGCATTAATGATAGCAGGCGCATCGACAGCTACGGCTGCAGCGCCCAACCTGACCGTCACCCTGAACAACACTATGGACGGCACGAGTCCTCCGCTGGTGAGCAACATCACAAGTGCAGTGTTGCTTGATACATCGAACAATACCGTTGCAACAGCAACATTACCGGACAACATGACAGCGCAGTTCAACCTGAGCGGCATAATTCCGGGCGACTACTTCATCGAAGTCAATGGTCTTGCAGGCGATCACCTGCCAACGCGCATTGACAGCAATACATCTGATATCAACCAGTCCGTTGGGCTGAGGCTGCGGAACAGCGTCATCGGCGATATTTCAAACCCGACGTACAGGATCAAGGTGTATCCGTCAGGGAATCCGCCAGTGGTGAATAGCAGTCACCCGGCCGTGAATTACGCCACAGGTTTGAATGAATCGATCTACAACTTCGTTATAGTTCCTGGCAATACCAGCAGGATCGAGGTGCGTGTGCTCAACACATCGGCAGAATTGAGCAATTTCACTCCGACCTCTGATACTCATCCGGGTGGCGCTAATTTCCCATCAGAACCATTCCAGATATGGATTCTTGGGGATATCCAGAATTCAACGGGAGCATTCATAGGCAACCATGGTCATCTCTACAACGCCTCAGCAGATACATGCAGTGGATGCCACGGCAACGTATCCGTTAAACGACCTAATTACTCGGATATCAAACCACCATTTGCCGACGCCGGCGGCTGGTGCTTCAGGTGCCACAACGGCCCTGAAGGTCCTCGCAACGGGTTTGTCGACCCGACAGCAGTTGTTGCTGCTAACGGCACAATTGCAGGCAATTTGACCAATGCCTCTTCAGGCTTAGCAATATCCGGAGCAACAGTAGCAGCAAACAGCATGACGGCAACTACTGATGCTAACGGCAACTACAGCATCAACATTGCCGCAGGCACATATACTGTGACAGCCAACGCAACTGGATACCAGACCAACACAACAACCGGTGTAGTTGTGACCACAGGCAATGTAACTACCCAAAACTTTGCCTTGACACCGACTGCAGCACCGCCACCTACAGCACCGACACCCAAACTGACTCTAACACTGAACAGCACCATGGACGGCACGAGTCCTCCGCTGGTGAACAACATCACAAGTGCAATACTGCTTGATACATCGGGCAATACATCCGCAACAGCAACTTTACCGGACAACATGACAGCGCAGTTCAACCTGAGCGGTATAATGCCGGACGACTACTTTATCGAAGTGAATGGTCTCACAGGCGACCTCTTGCCAACGCGCATCGACAGCAACACATCTGACATCAACCAGTCCGCGGGGATGAGGCTGCGAAATAGCTTCATCGGCAACATTTCAAGCCCGACGTACAGGATCAAGGTGTATCCGTCAGGAAATCCGCCAGTGGTGAATAGCAGTCATCCGGTCGTGAATTATGCCACAGGTGCGAATGAATCAATCTTTAACTACATAATAGTTCCAGCCAATCCCAATAAAATCGAGGTACGCGTGCTCGGCACCGACGCGCTACTTAGCAATTTTACTTCGCCCTCGGCTAATCATCCAACTGGAGACCCATTCCAGACATGGATCCTTGACTTTCCGGGCAGCCCGACCAACCACGGTCATGTCTACAATAACACCGACAGCAACTGCAATTTATGCCACGGCAACCTTAGCGCAAAGGCATCTACCTTCTCGGCTATAACCCCAAGTAATGGCTGGTGCTTCAAGTGCCACTACGGCAAGACCGGTCCTCGCAACGGGTTTGTTGATCCGACAGGGGTGGTTGCTGCTAACAGCACAATCGCAGGCACAGTGACCAATGCCTCTTCAGGCTTAGCAATATCCGGAGCAACAGTAGCAGCAAACGGCATGATGGCAACTACTGATACCAACGGCAGCTACAGCATAAGCATTGCTGCGGGTATATATACTGTTACAGCCAGCGCGACCGGATACCAGACCAACGCAACAACAGGTGTGGTTGTGACCTCAGGCAATGTAACCACCCAGGACTTTGCCCTGACACCGACTGCGGCACCGCCATCACAAGCAACATTCAACATCTCGGGCTTCAAGGTAAATGATACAAATGGCAATAATGTATGGGATCCTGGAGAGATGGGCATAGAGAACTGGAATATCAACCTTTTGAATGCTACAGGTACGCTTATAGACCGTCAATCAACAAATGCAACGGGCTTCTACCAGTTCATGAATGTTGCCCCGGGTGTCTATAATGTAACCGAGGAAATGAAAGCAGGATTTATTTCCAGCGGTGTCACATTTAAGATGGTAACCGTTGAAAACATGGACTTAACGGACGTGGACTTCTTAAACCATGTCACAGTGACTCCACCGCCATCACAAGCAACATTCAATATTTCAGGCTTCAAGATAAACGGCACAGATAACAATGGAATGGGCATAGAGAACTGGAATATCATGCTTCTGGATGATACAGGCGCACAGATAGCCAGTACAATGACGGATGGCACGGGATTCTACAATTTCACAGGTCTGACAAACGGTACATATAATGTGACTGAAGGAATGATGACCGGGTGGACGAATACCAGCACAAGCCCGATGTCCCAGATGGTCGTAATAAACGGTCAAGACATGCCAGACGTGAACTTCACAAACATGCTATTACCTCCGGCACCGGCTGCAACATTCAATATCTCAGGTTTCAAGGTAAATGATACAAATGGCAATGGTGTATGGGATTCTGGAGAGATGGGCATAGAGAACTGGAATATCATGCTTCTGAATGACAAAGGTACACAGGTAGCCAGTACATCAACAGACGCAACGGGCTTCTACCAGTTCACGAACCTTGCCCCGGGCACCTATAATGTCACTGAGGAGATGAAACCAGGATTTACTTCTACCAATGCTACCTCCATGCCTGTAACAGTCGAAAACATGGATGTAATGAACGTGAATTTCACAAACAAGGTCACAGTGACTCCACCACCAACAGCAACATTCAACATCTCAGGCTTCAAGGTAAATGATACAAACGGCAATGGTGTATGGGATTCCGGAGAGATGGGCATAGGGAACTGGAATATCATGCTTTTGGATGACAAAGGTACACAGATAGCCAGTACATCAACAGACGCAACGGGTTTCTACCAGTTCACGAACCTTGACCCGGGCACCTATAATGTCACAGAGGAAATGAAAGCAGCAGTAAAAACAACAACAGACACATATAAGGGTCTAAACAATAAATACATGAAAATAAAGGACGTGGATTTG
>CABMIB010000033.1 GCA_902386135.1 uncultured archaeon | reverse complement strand
GATTTCAGGTTTTATTGAAAATTTTGACATCAAGTTAGACCTTCCCATAATCGTTGACAGACATAGTTGCCGATTTAGCCTTGTAGGCAAGCGCGATGAATTGTACAATATTGTAAAGAAAGCCAAAGAGGACTGGAAAATGGACGTTCTGTCGTTTGAAAAATACCACCCTGCTGCTAAGAACATGCTGGACTCACTCACAGTAAAACAAAAAGAAGTGCTCAAGCAGGCATACTTAAGCGGGTATTTTAGTTGTCCAAGAAAATAAACCCCCAAAAACTTGGCAGATAAAATGGGAATAAATAAGGCAACCTTGCTTGAACACCTGCGTAAAGCCGAGGATAAAATATTACATCGGATTATTGAATAGGTCTATATTTTAACGGTATTCATCATGGTTTTTCTATTTTTCCGTCTCTGAATTTGATTATTCTATCAGCCTTTCCGCCTACCTCCTGGTCGTGAGTTACAAGTACAATCGTTAGCCCATGTTCTTTGTTCAATTGTTTGAATAATTCTACTATTTCATTAGAGGACTTCCTATCAAGATTACCTGTGGGTTCATCCGCCAGCAATATCTTTGGGTTATTGGCAAGTGCTCTTGCAATGGCTACACGTTGCTGCTGACCCCCGGATAACTCTGACGGCTTATGGTGAAAGCGGTGACCCAGCCCGACAACCTCAAGAAGTTCTTTTGCCTTTTTTGAAGGCTCGGATTGATTTCCTGCCAGCATCATGGGGAAAGTTACGTTCTCAATGGCACTCAGTTGGTCAAACAGGCTGAAAAACTGGAAGATATAGCCTAATCTATTCAATCGAAATGCTACCTTTGCACCCTCACTAAGTTTAGTGGCATCCACACCGTCAAACAATATTTGGCCAGATGACGGTGTATCCAGCATACCTATCATGTTCAAGAACGTTGTTTTACCACTGCCCGATGATCCCATCACTGCCATGAACTCCCCTTGCTCGATCGAAATATTTATGGCATCGAGTGCCTTGACCGTGACTTTTCCCATCATGTATGTCTTCGTGAGTTCCCTTGTTTCTATCAAAATTATCTTCCCCCATATATTGCCTGGATAATGTTTGTTTTTCCTGCATTTATGGCAGGGTAAACTCCCGCAAGCACAGAAGTCCCGAAGGAAGTCATCGAGGCAGAGAATAAAAGGTAAATTCCGAACCTTGCGCCCAAGTATTCTCTAGATAGCGGATCGTAAAATGGATGGTTCTCAAGGTATCTGATGACCGCATAGCCAAGCATATCTCCTCCTATAACTCCCGCAATCCCGAAAAACATCGCCTCAATTAAAAAGATGGTAAAAATAAGGCTATTTTTTACCCCGATAGATTTCATGATCCCTATCTGTCTCCTTTTATTGACAATGCTCACATAAATTATTACTGCAACGGAAACATTCGCTGCAATGAGGCTAATTAATACGATAGTGTTCCCAAGCTGGTTCATTGTTGCGGCGGAACTAAGCGTATATTCAACCTCTTCTTTCCACGTCCTCACATCCGATAATTCAAGCTCCTGTTTAATGATTGGTTTATATCCCGCTGCGCTGTTTTTATCAGTTAACCTGACAAGGATCACAGACGCTTTATCCTGCATCCCTAGTTGCTGTTTTGCCTCTTCTATGGGAATATAAACCGTATTTGCGTCCACGGCAGGAACGCCCGTATGGATGATACCTTTAACATTATAGAGTTTGCTATTCCCATTTTCAAAAGTCAGGATGACCTCATCTCCGGTATTGATACCCATGTCTTCCTGTATCCTGAATGATATGATTATATCATTGCTATCTCTGGAACTTAGGGCTTTACCTGATTCTATCTTTTCAAATATAGTGGATATCTTCTCCTCGTTGGCGGGGTCTAAAGCAACTATGCTTACCGATTTTGCCATCCCTTTGTTTTTAATCACCCCGCCTACCTGTAAACGTGACGAGTAAGCGACTATGCCGCTCATGCTTTTGAGCTTCATCTCTTTGACACCCACTCCTTCAATATATTGCTTATCCTGGTCGGGATATATTGTTATATGACCCGTGTTTGAGTTGATAGTATTATCTACTAAATCAAGTACCAGTCCGTCGGTTATCCCGTTTATGATCATAGCGTTTGCGGTTCCAAAGGATATGGCAATAAATATAAATAAGAATATTTTTTTATCCTTGATGATATCCTTCATTGCGAAAAAAAAAGCCGTTCGGAGGTTTGAACTGATGCCCATAATCCTCACCTTAAACGACGCCGCAGGCTGAGTGCCAAAATTAAAGCTATTATCTCGATGCCCTGGAAACCCGGCATTTTCTTTACATCAGTGGTGGATTCGGCTGTAACTGATGTATTGACAACGGTTCTCTTGACTTCAAAAACTTTATCGTAGCGGTCTATGATTTCATTTTTCTTTCCAACAATTTTTGTTTCTACGATATATTTCCCGTTATCAAGATTCCTATCCCAGAGAACTTCGATCGTTTTGTCCGCATCATTGGACGTGATTACAGGTGCATCGATCTCTTTTTCCTCCAGGATTTTATCATTTTGTTTTAATGCGAAAGACACTCTGGCATCCAGGGGAACCATAGATATGCTTTCTACTGTTATGCTCGAGCCGAGCCCATCCGCATGGACATTTGTGATTTTTGCATCGTTCACAGAGGTAAAGTCCGAGTAAGAGGTGGAAATGTATGTTGGCTGTTTTCCGTTTTCATACATGAAAACCTGTGCAAAAGCCGTATAATTCGTACCCTCTTTTAAGGCTGTTTTCCATCCGCCACTCAGTTCAGCCGGCCGGTACAGTGTAACCTGCTCAAGGGTATCGGTAAAAATAACATCCTTATTATTGAGTATACCGAATTTAACATCGACAATACTCGGGTTGAACTGTCCTTCAGCTATCCTGCGCTCGTATGGTCTTAAAAGGATTTTGAATCCGCTTGAATTTGCGCTCATGCCATCAATATAGATTTTTGTAAAAGATGACCCGGATAGCTGGGAAGAATTCTGTGACGGTGCCAAAAAATTATCCTCCTCCGACCTTACATTATTTAAAAATAAATTAGAGGATAATAACAGGATAAATAGTATTACCATTTTTTCAGTTTTACCCATATCTCTGATCATCCTTTTACAGCGCTGAGTACTTGTAGTTTCAACTCTTTCTCATTGATTTCACCCAATGATATGATTTTGCCGTCCATAACAACGACCGGAAATGACTCTATTATCACAGGTAACCCGTGCTTCTCGACTTTTTCCCAGATATCGGGCCGCTGCTCCTGCACCATCTTTATCAGGATATCCTGTGTGGTCAGCGGATCAACTTCTTTAAATACGGCGCCTGCTTCTTTGCATAAATTTTTTAGCATCTTGGAATAATTCCTGTTTGCAAGCCATCTCGTTGCTGCACAACAACTGGGTATCTGAAATAGTACTATCGTGTGTTCCATAATATTACCCATAAAGTATTTTCCCGATTTTTCTCATGTTCTCAATGCCCGTAATATCGGTCTCAAAGAGAGGCACCTCTTTTTTAGGTAAGCCATTAAACCTTTTACTTATGATGCCCAGGTACTTGTCCTGCGTTGATCTTCGTCTCTCTAAAAACCAGTTACCTTTCAGAACTTCGTTTGGTATTATCTCGTTTATTATTAAAGACTGGACTTTGATATTTAGCTGGCTTAAGTTCTCTATTGCCCTTGCTGTCTCTTCGATAGGCAGGTTTTCGGCAAGCATTACCAGGGTAAATAAAGTAGTCCCTGTATCGGCTAACGTTTTTATTGCATTTTCGTATTTTTTCTGTTCGGTTTTCAGGCTCTCTATTGCATTCCCTTCCCCTTTGATACCCAGTGCTTTGCTTAGCTCGCTCCTGTTTTTAAGCTGGTTTGAAATATAATTAGCCCAATCAAAAGGCATTGCCAGTTCCCTGAGCGTATGACCTGTTGGGGCTGTATCAAATACAACAACGTCATTTTCATCTGTATTCAGGTATTTTACAAACTGATCGAAGGCTGCCATTTCTTCGGCACAGGGTGTATTCATCACTTCCTTCCCAAACATGCCTGTGATTTGCTCCACCACTTCATTCAGCCTTGCCTGGAAAACGCCAGATGCCTTCTTAGGATTTATATTAAGTCCGCAGAGATTTTTAATTTCTTTTATTTTCGTTACCTCAGTTTCTCCGATCTCCTGTTCAAAAATTGCGGATAAGCTCACTGTAGGGTCTGTTGCCACTATTAATGTATTATATCCATGGTCAGCCAGCCAGACCGCAGTTGATGATGCCATTGTTGTCTTCCCAACGCCGCCTTTCCCGCCAAAGAAAAGGAACTTCTTGTTATTTATCAAGTCTCGCATTGTCATGATATCACTATCATGCAGCTAGAAAAGATAGGTTTTTACCCCTACATGTAGGATTATATTTATAAGGCTGGCAGATAGAGTGAGATTCTATGAGGAAAATGACGGCACGTGTCTCTGGCAGCATATTTCAATGCTGTGTTCCTTTAGCCAGCATGGTTGATCGTCTTGAAGTTATTTCGATTTTCAACTTTACATCCACTACTCACACTGAGGTTTGCAATATTACGCTCAAGGATGGAATGAGCATACAAAATCTAAAGAGCGATTTTATCACCGATTTAATCATTATAGGGAATGAGGGTAGAAACTATACATGCTTGACGAAAGGAAATATCTCCGATGAGATTTCCAAGTTTATAGGACAGTTTGATCTTAAGTTGGAGTACCCGATTATTTTTGACGGGACTACATGTCAGTTTGGGGTTATAGGTTCACCCGAAGAATTAAATAACATCCTTAAAACTGCCAAAGAAATCGGGTGGGGATTTGAAATATTGTCACTACAAAAATATAATCCTCTGGACTTGAATGCCCTTAGCAAACTCACTAAAAAGCAAAAAGAAATATTGCTGCAGGCATATGACAACGGTTATTTTGATCATCCAAGAAAGATTAATGCTGAACAGCTTGCCAGGAAGATTGGAATTCATAAGACAACTCTCCTGGATCATCTGCATAAAGCAGAGAAACAACTCATCAGAAATATAATTGGAGAGAAAAATTAAATAAGTTTTAAAGATGTATCCCATGTTTTTGAAAACATAGACTTCTTAAAATTGAATTTGGAAAATGCTTTGGGTAGCGTAACATAATTTGCTGAAACCGCCTATAACCATATATTTCGAGACTATACACTCGTAAATTCATATTCCAAGTTGATATAAAAATCTGTAACTTGCTATGGAAATGAAATCAAATGAGAAAACTCACGTGGGATTCTCATTTGATTGTATAATTAATAATATATTTTGACATCATATAATTCAGAAAATCTAACGGAAAGTTTATTATATTCGGAAAGTGGTATTGGGGTTCGGAAAAAATAAGATATGACTAAAACAATTTGTGTCTTCAGTTCTTCAAGCTCTGCTGTAGATTCTATATATTTCGATATATCTATAGAGTTGGGGGAAAAACTTGGTCGAGAAGGTTTTGATTTAATTTTTGGTGGCGCAGATGTTGGATTGATGGGAATTGTAGCAAGAACTGCTCAAAACAATGGAGCTAAAGTTACTGGCGTGATTCCTAAGTCATTGGTGGAAAAGAAAATTGCCTATCAAGATGCGGATGAATTAATAATATCAAATAATTTACGTGACAGAAAAGAAATTATTGAGTTAAAATCCGATGCTTTTATTGCATTACCAGGTGGTTTTGGAACAATGGAAGAAATTATTGAGATACTTACTTTAAAGCAGCTCCAGTTTCATAGTAAGCCGATTGTCTTTATTAATACGAATAATTATTATGACAATTTAATGGCTCAATTTGAAACAGGGTACAGGGAGAATTTCGCAAAAAAAGAATACAAGGATCTATATCATGTTTCAAGATCTGCTGAAAATGCTATTGAATATATAAAACAGTACGTTCCGAAACAATTGCCAAGCAAATGGTTTTAAAAATAACAAAGTAGCATTTATAGATTTAAATTGCTAATAATATCTTTTATGTTGGTGATCATCTTGTTATGATCAAAAGCTAAATTGGGAATTTCGGATAGATTGAAGAGTTTTTAATATCCTTAGCATCGCTGCCAGATTTAAGCAATCCATCTCCCGAAGCTAAAAAGCATATCGATATTATATGCCCACGTGGATCGCGGGTTGGCTCAGAATATACACCTACCAAAGTATGTATTTTTATATCTAACCCAGTTTCTTCCTTTGCCTCTCTAGCTGCGGCTTCTTCTACAGTTTCACCAACTTCGATAAAGCCGCCTGGAAGAGCAAATTTATCTTGAAAAGGTGGATTTTTACGCTTTATAAGTACTATATTTCCATTATAAAGGATAATGATATCCACAGCCATTAAAGGAGTTATTGATACAGGCATTGACTTACTATTCATAGTATTCATAGAGAATCATTGTGTTAAATGATAGACTTCTCTTGGATCAAACATTCTTTCCCGGATTAGTTTTCCGTCTATGGTTCTATAAAAACAAGAACTATAGCCTGTGTGGCATGCGCCACCACCTAATTGTTCTACATTAAGTAGTATGGAGTCCATATCACAATCTACCAATATATTGTGGACAATCTGTTCATGGCCTGATATCTCCCCCTTCTTCCATAGTTTTCCTTTACTTCTGCTCCAATAATGAGCTTTTTTTGTTTTTATTCGTCCTATGCATTTCACTATATTTGCTTAATGCTTCGATTGAGAACGCTGTAGAGACTTCTTCGGAACCCCAGTACGTCATAATCCCGACGAAAAACGATCGCTCAGGCCAGCTACCATCATCTCTCTGGGTCTTTAATATGTGGTTGATGGCTTTGTCTAACGCTTTACCTTTATAACCTGTATTCATTAACGAGATAGCAGCCAGGCTTGTGTTGAGTTCATTTCCCCAGCTTCCATCCTCTTTTTGCATGCTCAAAAGATATTCTCTTACCACAGGCATTGACGGTTTTAAGTCGCTCACATGGCCGTCAGCATATGCCCGTGTAAACATATAGAGTTGCGAATATGGAATATGGTAATATATAGTGCGCTCTGTGAAAGATTTGTTCTGTATATAACCATTCAGGAAAACACTCACTTCAGGCACGGGTTTACCAATTAGAGAAAGGACATATGCCATATTTGCATTGACCACCGGGTCTATGTCGTTCATTTTATAATATGGATAATATATATCTGAAGAGTTCATCCATTTTTCTTCATTCATGAACGTATAGAATACTCCATCAGGAGCTCTATAGTTAAACGCATAATCCATGCCGCTCTCTTCAACAGGTATCCCATTTTCTTTTAAGGAGGCAACTATTGTAGATGTATCGTCCATGTCCGGTGGGATGTTGGAGTATTTTCCCCAGTATCTCCATACTCCCGGGTCTTCTTTATTTGCAAGTAGGAACGCTCCGGTTTTATTCTTCATTTCATTGACAGCAGGATCAGGTTTTACAAGACCGAGCGCATGCAGCACGAACGTAGAGCCAAAAACCTCCAATTCATAAGCACTGTTAGTCATCTCCGGGCTCAGTGACCCGTTCATTGGAAATTCACCTGAAGGTAATTGGTGTTCTTTTAAAAATGATACTGCTTTGTCTATGCTTGTGTCTATTTTCTCCTGGGAAATACTGGAGCCATGAAGGGCTTTATCACTTTCACTATGTGAAGCCGTTTCCAATGGCATTTGTGCAGCTGAAGCTGCCGTGATGCCAACAGCTATTACAGTAAATAATCCCAGTATAAGAAATAAAGCTGCCCGGTATTTCTTGGTTTTTCTGAAAACTGTTCGGTTAAGTTTTATTATTGTTTCTTTTGCCATTTTACAATCACTCTCTTATTAATGTTTTTTTCTCCATTTCATCAACTGCAACCTGAAGCACCTGCATGTACCTTTTATAGCTGAGCAGATTGGCTGGAACCGATTGTTTGATTTTTACCAGCCAACCGTCATCACCATAGGGATTTTTATTCAGGGGAGCCGGATCATCATAAAGTTCTTCATTGATTTCTATAACGCTTCCTTCTGTCGGAGATTTAACGTACATTACCGATTTACTGCCTTCGACAGAACCGAAAGCCTTTCCCCGGTTCACGGGATCACCAGCCTTAACATCATATGATATAAAGTAAATTTCTTTAACAAGCTTGAGGAAAAAATCTGAGACCCCTATTGTAAGGACTGAATCATTTTCAACCCCCCATAAATGGGATGTTGTATACCCGAGCCATGCCGGCACCTTTACTTTATCTCTTCCGAATTCGTAAATCTGTTTATCTTCCATACGCATCCGCCTCTATTTTGGTTCAAGGAATATGGATTCTAAAGCTCTGTCCAGTTCAACTATAGTATTTTTACAGCCTGACCTCAGGAGTGGGACGCCTCTTGCGCTAATTCCGAAAGCATCAAGTTTTGGTATTGATTTGTAAAGCGAATCTAAACACCCGATACCGAGGAAAGCTATCCCTTTCTTTTTTTCGGTTAGCAATTTGAGGACTACGGTTGAACCTTCTGCTACGAATACGGTATATCCTAACTTCTCTGATGCTTTTTTTAACGGAAATATATTACATTCCGTGCTTCCGCATTCTGCACACACAAGTTTTACCCCTCCGCCCACATCTTCGTATTTTCCTTTGCAACGCGCTTGGTCGCGAAGACAATGCGGTATTATTATTACGCGGCGCTCATAAGGAGTCTCTGCGAACTTCCGCTTTAGAGATTCATTTTTTAACTCAACAACTGTAAAGCGGCGATAATCTTCTTTGATTCCCAACTGGTCAAGAAATTCGACAGCGAATTTTTCCACATCTTTTTCGCCCAATCGCCCTGCCGCGTCGGGTGCTTTCTCCCTGATCAACATACGGGTCGATTCATCGGGTATGTCTTTATCAAATGAAATAGTCCCTGCGTTCTTAACGGCATCTGCGACTTGCGGTGTGCTCCCCGGTTCAAGCGTAATCTCCTGGGCGTTTTGTCCGGTTTTTTCTGCTTTTTGTATCTCTTTACCCGCTATCCAGCCATCGGAGGAGTTAGGGAAAATAATTGCACGGACCGGGCACAGCCTGGCACATGCCGGACATTTATCTTTACATTTATAGGGATTTTTAACGATCACGCTATCGTTATTATCCTCTTTTATCCCGAATACGCCATAGATGCAATAATCATAACAAGCCCCGCAGGCTTTTAGACCCAGGCATCGTTCATAATTAATAACCGGGAACCATTCGTTGATTTTTTCGGATTTCCTGGGAAATACCTTTTCAAGCTGGGAGATGACTTCCCCGGTTGTCGCTCCATGAAAGTTTATCGGGATAAAATTCCCGTTCAGGTTTTTTTTATTCAGGGTTTCTTCAAAAAGCCATTTCTGTGCTTTTGGATGGCAAGCCAGTATGGCAAGTTTTCCAATATCCCTGTCCAGAAGCCTGCTGAGGTAGCTTATTCCGATTTTACGACTGCATAAACTCGGGTGCATACCTATAAAAGAAACTTCCAGGTTGTCCTGGACAAAGGTTATAACTTGCTTTAGATCAAAATCCTTTACATAACTGTTATCATTACATTGACAGATTATAAGACCTGCCTCACTGTTTTCTGCGGCAGCCATCAGAGAATCTCCTTTGAAGGAACTCCCTTTTTAAGAGATAATTCAATATCGTTTTCTTTGAAAAGTAATTTGTACAGGGATGCAGCGACTATTGCGCCTCCCAGAGGAGCGATTAGATATATCCACTGGTTCTGGAATGTTGCGGAAACCAGAGCCGGTCCAAGAGACCTTGCCGGGTTCATCGATGCACCGCTAATCGGTCCGCCGAACATTGCATCCAGTCCTACGGCAGCCCCAATAACCGCCGCAGACATACCAATGCCGTGTTTGTTCATAATTACCGCCATTATTACGAACATCAGGATAAAGGTTAAAATGAATTCCAGTATAAAGGACTGCTGCCAGCCATATCTCGGCTGGGTCGCCCCAAGATTACTGACTTTTCCGAAAAGAGAAAGCAAAGTTAGCGATGCAAGTATGCCACCGAAAAACTGGGATGCAATATAAGGCAGCGTCTTTTTAGGTTCGAATTTTCCGGTCAGGGTCAGCGCAACAGTAACCGCAGGATTCAAATGTGCGCCCGAAACATTCCCCAGGCAATAAATCAGGATTGCGACTGTAAACCCGAATGTCAATGCAATGCCCATGCTGGTTATTTCTCCAGTCAAGGCATTGATAATTATGGCACCGGTTCCGGCGAATACCAGCACGAATGTCCCGATGAACTCAGCGACACAACACTTTCGCAACATGTTTTTCGTCCTCTTTAAGGTTAATTTCAGGCATGCTTTTTGGCTTGTAAAACCCATCGTAACCATCGTAATCAAGGGTCTTTTCGATCTCAGGGTCATGAGTAAAGCCGTGCATGTTTACTTTCTGTACCTTGAAGTCGTACTCAGGGTCATTAAGTATGCCTTTTGCAATAATCGCCACTCTTTCAGCTACGACACGTGCCAGCTCTTTGCCAGATTCTTCAAGTTCCTGTCTTGTATGTCCAGGGCTTAGTCTGGTTTCATGTATGATTTCCGGTACGTATATCCTTGCAGCGGGCTTTATCCCGCAAAAATGACATATGTGGCTTCCACATTTTTCACTGCAACCGTCTATAACGATTGTCGGATACACCTCTGCCATATCGATATCTTCGATAACTCCCGAGATGAGCGCCGGTATACAAAGTAAAATTGTCTGGTCTGGGAGCAGTTCTTCATTTACAATGTATGCTGCCAACCGGGTCACTCCCGCCACGGTCTGGCCTATACCCATGCAAGGGGCTATAGTCACCCTCTCAATCGGCTCCTTCAAATTAATCACTCCTATGTTTTTTAAAGTTGATTGAAACGCCGGTATTGAAATACCAGGCAAAAGCTTCTTTTTTCATTACCTTATTCATACAAACTCCCTCCTAAGAATTAAACATCTACATCACTCGTTATCGTTTAGATTTTATGCCATACATATATGGTGTCTTTATAAGCGGGAGCCTGGTTTCCAAAATTTCTACTTCGCAGGCATGTGGTTTACGGGAAGTTACTTCGGAAAATTTTGCATAGGGTAAGCTCGCCATGCCGCTACTGCTATGATAAAAAAGAACCGGATAAATAAAAAATTCTTTTAGAAAAGCTATGGTAATAAGCCAGGGTCCGGACTCGAACCGGAATGGAATCGCTCTGCAGGCGATTGCGTAGCCGTTCCGCCACCCTGGCG
>CABMIB010000032.1 GCA_902386135.1 uncultured archaeon | reverse complement strand
CTAAGAAATGGCTGGCAATAAGGTACTGGGAAAATAAGAGTGGATTAAAGAAACAACTGATTACGGCATTTGAGGAGGGTATCACTATGGTTCCAATTTATGATTATTTGAGAACTTGACTATAACTACGCAGAGTCGCGGTTTTCGTTCATCTCCTATTTCAAATGCGGTGAGCCCGACTTGAAGGTTTGGCAGTAGCTACTGAAAAAGTATATACTTCTTAAACTATGTAATACATCATAAGATAAACAATACTGATTTATATTACAGAGGTTTCAAATGACTACATTAACAGCATATATCGAAAAAGATCCAGAAACTGGCTTATATGTGGCTATAGTCCCGGGAATTCCTGGCGCCCATACTCAGGCAGAGACTCTTGATGAGCTTCAGGAGAACCTTAAAGAGGTACTGGAACTGTGCCTGGAAGAAATGGAGCCTGAGAACAAGCAATATTTACCTCAATTTGTCGGAATTCAGCAAGTTGAGGTGAGTGTTTGAGCGGGCTTCGAATAATCGATGCCAGGAAAAAGATTATCCCAAGCCACGGTATGTTTTTTCATTTCTTTTATCGATTTTTATAACGTTAATCTCCTTCTTGCCCCAATCAATTCTATAGACAATCCTGTATCTTGAGATTCTCAGGCGGTAGATGTCCTCCGCACCTTCAACCCTTTTAATATCATACTCTTTTATCGGCAGTGGGGAAGTCTTCAAGGTAAGAAGAGCTTTCTTTGCTTTATCTACTATCCGCTTATCGAGATCCTTTAAAGCTTTCAGGGCAGCATTGCTCAGATAAATTTCAAACATTCAATTCGGCAAGAGCATCATCAAGTCTGACCCTTTCTCCACGCCTCATTCTTGCATCTATATCAAGAACCTCTGCCATCTCCTCATCGCTGACTTTTTCTTCAGGGATAAGGGCAGTTCTTATCAACTCTACTTCATGTCTGAGCTTTTTTATTTCTGCATATATGGAATTCAAAGAAGCTTTGGCTTGTGCCAATGAAAAGACCTCCAAATAATCTATATTTATAGCCGTACTTTGCTTAAATCTATCTTTTTATTCTTATAATAACATCTTATCCCTCTAAATTCTTCTACCGCCTTAAACCACTCCCGCGCCAGTTGATGATATATCGCATACGCACCCCATACACATTTTGCCCAATCCATAACGAACCGCTCATACTCAGATGCGCTTTTTGCTTTCATAACATCGGCAATGGTAATACTGCCAAAATACTCAAGCATAGGCGGCTTTTCCATCATGAAATTCAGGACACTACCGAATGTGGACAGCGCGCCCCGAAGCATGGGGGGCGACACTGCTAACTACGCAGAGTCATGGGTTTTCGTTCATCCCCTATTTCAAACGCGGTGAGCCCAACTTGAAGGTTTGGCAGTGGGCTGCTGAAAAAGTATATACTTCTTAAGCTGTGTAATGCATCATAAGATAAACAACACTGATTTATATTACAGAGGTTTCAAATGCCCACACTAACAGCATATATCGAAAAAGATCCGGAAACCGGCTTGTATGTGGCTATAGTCCCGGGAATTCCTGGCGCCCATACCCAGGCAGAGACTCTCAATGAGTTCCAAGAGAACCTTAAAGAGGTACTGGAACTATGTCTGGAAGAGATGAAGCCTGAGAGCTTGTCTGAATATCATGATATATAGATCGATATTGTAATGAGAATATATGATTCTGAATACTTGGCTGGAATATGTTGCCATTATCCTCATAATTGGCTGCAAAGCAGCCTCCTCTGAAACTTTCAGCTATCTGAAGCGCATTACAAGCAGATCGAAGCTTTGAGCAGCTTATTAACTCTGCTCTATTAAGAACATTAATCAGGCCGTATTCAACATCGCCCAGCTTATATAACAATCGTTTATTATTTAAAGATAGAATCTTTGAACAGGGAGATATCTCTCCGTTAGCAGATACAGATATGCTATTTCGGGCAGCATGACAACCAAAAAAACTTAGTCCATCATCTTCTTGATCTAGCACAGATATCCTTAGATCTTGGCTGGATTTTTCCCTATACCAATGCGCTATTCTTCTCATCTGCAAACCAAAGGACTCAATATCCTCTTTAGACCATTTTATTCCAGTGACATGGCAAATGATAAATTGGTTTATGCCTAGATTGTGAAGCTCTATTACATCATCGGATAATCTTTGCACATTATTAGGTACGACAGTCATCCTTACTCCAATCCACGGCTGAAATTTCTTAAGTATTTCCAATCCTTTTATTGATCTTTCAAAGGTACCGCGTCCTTTTTTATCTACTCTGCACAGATTATGTGATAATTTAGATCCGTCGATACTTAAGAGTACCTTTATCTTATGCCTTGCAAGGTATTCTGCCATTGATTCATTGAGGAGGATTCCATTACTAGTCATGCTGAATTCTACTTTCTTCCTTGAGAGTTCTTCCTTTTTCTCTACATATTCAGTAATAGATTTTATTAAAGGAAAGTTTAGAAGCGGTTCTCCACCGAAATAAGTTATATACAGATTTTCCTCCTCCTGAGAGTAATCAAATAGAAGATCAATCGCTGCTTGAGCTACTTTGGGAGACATTTTCTTGCGTCCAGTCATGTCTTTCTCAAAGCAATATATGCATTCTAGGTTACAGTCTTCTGTCACTATCAGCTCTAACGCAGTAATTGAGGGAAATAATTTTGCATTTATTTGTTTAGTTACTTGATAAATGAAGCATCTGCTATCTTCTGGAGTATAATTGAACTCTTCCTTTAAGCTCGTGCAAAAAGAGGTTAAGTTAGCAGGGTCTAATAAAGTACTGCTAATCCCATTTATTATATCTCCCTGCATGATACCTTACCATCAAGATACGAATCTTCGTTTGCGTTACTGCTGAATTTTACCTCCACTCAACTTATAAATATACTGGGTCGTTATATCCTTTCAAATCCTACATATATAGGGTCGCATGTGAAACTCTCACCTACGCACTTAAATTTTCCTATTTTACATCCAAACGCAGTTTCATTTGGGCATCCATATGTTCTATCTTCTCCACACCCCTGTGGCTCTTCAGTCCCGACACTCTGCATAGCTTCAGCGATTTTTGCAGAGACCTTTTTTGCTATCTTATCTATATCTTCAGAAGATAAATCTACCATAAATATCTCCCCATTATAATTATATGCACTAGTAGTTAATAAGTCTATGGTATCACTATGATGAACTCATCTCAAAACTGTATAAACCCCTTCTGACAATTAGTTCAGGAAGGGATAGCAGCGTGATTCTCCGAACCTGGTGATGAGCAACGATAGTTTACCAACCCGTATATATTAGGCTATTGTTTAGCCTTCAATCCTTAAAGGATAATTCAAGACTTTAATATCATACTCTTTTATCGGCAGTGTTTCTGACACACTCTGGCGCTCAAATCGTTTCTCAAAGTTCGATGGTTATAATCTATTGCCATCAAATTCTCTTACTAACCTAACCCATTCCCGCGCCAGTTGATGATATATCGCATACGCACCCCATACACATTTTGCCCAATCCGTAACGAACCGCTCATACTCAGATGCACTTTTTGCTTTCATAATATCGGCAATGGTAATACTGCCAAAATACGTAAGTATCGGCGGCTTTTCCAGTTCCATTTTTCCGTTCAGCCACTTTTGCAGGGCTTTCATGAGATGCTGGTCGTTATGATACTCCATTGCTATACACATTCCCACGAGATGTGCTGCAAATGATTTCGCAGAAACCATATAAATCTCCGGGTGTTGCAGAGCGTACGCATCAACTTTCAACCGGTTCATCTTTGCATATTGAAAGTCGGAAAACTCCTTTATTGAGCTCGCATAAAACAATTCCTGGCATTCTTCCCTTGAAGGCAATCCGCATGAGCATGACATATATTTATAACATTGTTTTACTTTTGTTCTTTGGAGGGCTGGGTACAGTCTTGTTATTCAGCTTTTGATTTAGAGCATATGTACCGTGATTTAAATCTACTGAAGTATGTAATAACTTTTATAGATATATTTCATCGTGATGGGCGAAATCCAGAAATTCTGGCATTGTCCTAATTTAGAATACTTAATTTACAATTAAAAAACTCCTCCCAACTCCATTGATGATGCTCTAAACCTTCAATCATCGCAGGAGTTTCACTTTTTGTCAACTTATCCATAAAATT
>CABMIB010000031.1 GCA_902386135.1 uncultured archaeon | reverse complement strand
TCTCCCAATCGTTTCACTCGCTCGTATTCTTCTTGAAATGCAAAATCAATAAACGATGACATGTTATCTAAATATAGTTCTTATGTATTAAATATTGTGAAGTTTAAGTTTTTCAAAATTCTCTATAGACTTTTTGTTCAATTTTGATCCCTTAAACACCTGCGAGATAGGTCAATTGTGGCTTAAAGTTTACCCCTATGTCTCACCAACAGCATTTTTCTTTGGCAAGGTTAATTTCTCGCTATCAGCCAGTTTGCCAGTTGGCTGACGTCATGAACTCTCTGATTTACTTATTACTTTTAAGCATACGACTTATGTAAAGCCACTTAAAGAGGAAACTAAGGTATTCAAATGAGTTAAGGATAATACCTGGAGCCTGTTTTTCTTCTGGAATAACTAAAATGTCTCCTCCTTTCAATAGTTTTATATAAATCATTTTTATCTCTCCAAATTGATTATGGTAGAGAACTTCGATGGTTTTATCATTAAAAAAATTTCTATCCTTTAAAAAACAAAGTGGTGTTGTTTGGTCAGGTGCTAAACTGCTTATAAATCATTTGGAAATTCTATCTTTCCAATTATCAGGATGGATAGTTTTATTATCATCAAATACCCTGCCTGTCATAATACTGTAAGCAGGATTTTTGCTCACATTATGAATTTTTAGACTTGAGGACTCTTGGTTAGATCTATTTGTTTGATCAAAGATAGGCAATACATTTTCTGTTTTCACATCAAAAAAGGGGTTAAACTGCGCTGAAAAAAGAACATGTTGTCTTAGTGCGATTTCAACCTGAGTCCAGATTAGCACAAATTGAAGGAATATGATGATGTAAGTGACTGAATTTGACTTGAATTCTATCAATAATAAAACGGGAATCAAGATTAAGAATGAAACGATGCTTAAATTTTTTATAAGTTGATAATGTCTCATAATTTTTCTTGATAAGATTAACCAATTGGTTATATAATTTACCAGTTGGATTTAACTTGACTTCGATAGCTGTTTTGTTAGTTCATCAATTCCAATGCCAAGATGGACTGCTGATATAATAAGCATTACAAGTCCAGTAAAAAATAATATATACATTATAATAAGTGAAAAAAGGACTAAAATGGCTGGGAATATCGAGAAGTCAGGAGGCTTGCTCGTAGCATCTCTAAATCCTATTGAAAATATCAAACCAACAACAAAATATAAAAAAGATTTTAAAAGACGTTCGCCGATTTCTCGAACAGCTTTTCTTTCTGAAGGTTCAAAGGTATTTGTATATGAAAATGTTAAGGCTGCCAATGCGATTATTAGAACTGTAACTTTTTGTCCATAATCGATAATTTTTTCATAATTATATTCTTGCAAAAGTAAGAATAATCTAATGAATGCGATGGCTATGAAAAAGCATATTATAAAACGATAATACTTTTTTGAAGTATCTATTAAAGCAGCTTTTATAGATTTTACCATATAATATAGTATTTACAACAATAATAAAGTATATAATGCTTATGATTACAAGAAGACAGTTGGATTACAAATTTTCAAATTAATTTGATGAAAACCTATTGGAAATTAGGTTATAAATATTTCTTAAACGATAGTTTTATACTGTAAACAACAAAAACAGAATGGTACTCCGGATTTAGTATCCTGAGACTGAGGTAATTTAAATGAAATTAGGCGGACTTTTCAAAAAAGCAGAAAAAAAGGATTTGATGCAAGAGGCTGAAGATTATAAGCGTTCGGGGAAATACGATAAGGCACTTGAAGCTTATGCGAGCATCCTGAACGCCAATCCCGACAACCTTAAAGCGTGGTATGATAAAGCATCCATCCATCTTATGCTTGAGCAATATCTTCCTGCTCTGGAGGCTTACGAGAAGATCCTTGGGCTTGACCCTGACAATATCAAAGCATGGCATGAAAAGGGCTTCATACTGGTGAACCTTGGCAGGCTTGAGGAAGCGCTTGAGGCCTACAACAGGGTACTGGAATCCGATCCTGATAATACCAAGTTGCTATCCGAGAAGGCAGTGATATTAAAGGAACTGAGAAAAGACTCCGAAGTATTGAAGATATACGACAGGCTCCTGCAGAGCGAACCGGATAACATAAAGCTCTGGTTCGAGAAGGGATTGCTCCTCTCCGATATGGGGAAGGATGCCGACGCGCTGGCAGCTTATGAGAAGGTACTCGGGCTTGACCCGGACCATGCCGGGGCGCTTGCGCGCAAGGGATTGATCATAGGGATCAGGAGGCAGTATGCCCAGAGTTTTACTATGCTTGATAAGGCGCTGGAGAAAGACCCGTCTAACTGGAACGCCATGTACGGGAAGGGCGCGGTATGGAAGCTGAAAGCCACGGACCTTGCAGCCCTTGACCGGCGCTATGACGCTGTAAAGGCATACGATAATGCGCTTCACGCATATGATAAAGCCATTGAGCTGAATCCGAATAACTCCAAGCTCTGGCATGAGAAAGGAAATATTCTCAAAGACCTTGGCCGCGGGAACGAGGCTATCAGGGCTTTTGATGTATCGATAGAGCTTGATTCCAGGAATACGAACGCCTGGTATGATAAGGGAGTTGCGCTCAAAGAACTCGGGACCGAGACAGAAGCCACGAGGTGCTTTGAGAAAGTGCTTGAACTGGACCCCACGCATACACTGGCACGCCATAAATTAAAACAACTATAAGGACAGGGCGGTCTCTGACCCCGCTGGCCACATTTTATTTCAGTTAATGGCGTTAAATTCATAAATCAAAAGAATAATATAACTGCCCGTAAGAGACAAAACGGCCAGTGAGAGTGATAAAAAATGAGACCTGTTTATTTGATTTTACTGTTGATGCTGGTATCACCAGCTTTTGCTGATGACTGGAGCACGTTCAAAAAAGATACATCGCATTCGGGCTTCACGACGGATGCAGTGAGTCCGCCGCCGGTTTTGAAATGGAAATCAAACCTTGGATCTGATTCGGATTCATCTCCCGTGATCGTGGATGGCATGTTATATGTAGGTTCGAATTACGGCGTCCATGCTCTTGATGCCGGCTCGGGAAGAGAACTCTGGACATACCGCACCAACGGTTTTGTGAAATCCGTTCCCTCTGTTGCGGGAGGTATATTATATATAGGTGCAGATGACAGGCGGTTCTATGCCATAAATGCAAAAAACGGCTCATTGATGTGGGTTTATGAGAACGCTACAGACGGATATTTATCTTCTGCAGCGGTGGTCGGCAGCCGTGTTTATGTGGGTTCAAAGGATGGTATTCTTTATGCCCTCGATATCCGGACGGGTGAGCCCGCATGGACTTCCCTCACCGGGAGGAATATTGAATCGTCTCCTGCAGTCCTGGGGGGGACTGTCTATTTCGGGAATGATAAAGGTTTTATTACAGCTTTAGATGCAGAGAACGGCAATGAGAAGTGGCATTATGATACCGGCATAGGTATGATAAAATCCTCCCCGGCGGTTGCAAACGGGCTTGTGGTTACCGGCTCGACCGATAGTAGTATCTATGCTCTGGTTGCAAATAACAGCGTGCTGAAATGGAAATATTCCACAGGAGGCAATGTCGAATCATCGCCGTCGGTGACGGATAGTATTGTCTATGCAGGCTCAAACGATGGCAATCTTTATGCAATAGATTCCATGACCGGGAAGCTGAGATGGAAATATAACGCCGGGAACTTTGTTGACTCATCACCGGCGATTTCAAACGATATCGTTTATTTCGGGTCAGGAAATAATCTCATCTATGCCCTTGATGCAAACACAGGACAACTTCTCTGGAGGAATTCAACAGGACAGGACGAAAAGGACTACATTACCTCCCCGGCTATATCCGGAAATATGCTGTATGCTGTAACGCACAGTGGTATCGTGTATGCATATTCATCCTCAGCCCAGCCGACCCCAACACCAGCGGCAACACCGACGGCAACTCCAGCGGTAAAAGAAACTGCAGTTGTACCTACAGCCACGCCTTCTCCAAGTGCTACTGTTACTGTTACACCGGCAGGAACGCCGAAAGCGTCGGGATTTGAATATACCGTATTGATCCTTCTGGTAACAGTTTTGATAAGAAAGAGGTTCAGCTAATCGATTTCTTCAATGAATTCCACAGGTAAAATGCCCCGAGTACAGTGTTGAACCAGTATGAGGAAAGCCTGTAGAGCAGCGTTGCAAGCAGCGCGACCTCAAGAGGCACCCCGCCGAGAATGAAAAGGGTTGCCATCGTGCTGTCCACAACGCCGATACCGCCTGGAAGGAACAGGGGGATCCATCCGCTGATTATTGAGATGCTATAAGTAATTATAAGTACACTGATTGGGATATGCGCCCCTGTCCCAAGTGAAAGAAATATGACATACATCTCCATGATTTCAAATATCCAGCCAAGAGAAGAGAAAAGCAAGGCTTTGGCAATACCATTTTTATTGCAATGCACGCCCCGAAGACCGCTGTGGAAAGAGTTAATTGATTTTTCTATGGCACTGGCATGAGCCCGGTAGTCAAAACTTTTCTTCACCCAGCTGATAAGAGGCACAAAGGATCGGAGCATCGATAGAGCAAACAAGGAGAGTTTGTCTTTTCGTATATAGAAATAAATAAGTAAACCAAAAATGAAAAAACCGAATACGATAGAGAGAACCAATGCTGATATCTCCCATCTTTCAAGAGTAAGTTCGGGCTTGTAGAACAGAAGCCCTATACCTGCAAGCTCAACGGCTAAAAACGAGAAGATGTTCACTATCCTGTGGTATACAACCCATGCAAAGCATTCTGCTTTACTGGAACCGGTCTCTTCCCCAAGAAGCATCGCCTTTACCGGTTCGCCGCCTGACCCTAATGCAGGGGTTACATTGTTTATAAATATTCCTGCCACATAGAACTTAAACAGTTTATAAAAACCGATATTCGTAGGGATCAGGAACTTCCAGCTCATTGTGAAAGTTATGATATTTAGTACATTTAACAAAAATACAATGATAACGAAGGATTTATTAACATTACTTATTAAAAATAAAAACCTGCCGTACCCTATCCTGGTTATGAAAATTGCGAAAATCGCAACACCGATTAAAGCCACAAACCATATGTTACGTGCTCTGAACTTTTTCATTCGAAATCTTTAACGAATCGCTTGATAGTTCAGCGTTCAAAAGATGTAAAGCTATCTCTCGAAGCCGGTTCTATCAAGAACCCCAGAATACATTGTACTGCTATCTATAAATATCTTGGCATTCTCCCCGGTTTAACAGAGTTTTATTGACGGCGCGGAGGCCATTATCATGGCCAATAAGCATCTCTATAATGGAAGCGATGGTGAAAAATCAAAGATGTATTTATTAAAAGGGGCTTTTTCTAGATTCTATTTTTGCCAGACATCAAGCTGGCTAAAGATGCTGAACGATACTGGATTTCCGACGGACTTCAGCATCTCAAGCGCATCCGAGAGATGATGGTCAAACCAGCCTCCATCAAATGTATCCAACTCTATAATCCACAAATATTTATCCTCTTTGTTCTCCTTCTTGTCCTTTAGGAGAGAAAGTCTCGTGATGCTTCCGCCCTCCGTAAGCTTCGTATCGACAGTTGGGAACACTTTTTCTATCATGAACTTTTCAAAGTCCTCTTCCTTGACTTTCGGCTGGAGCACGATCCTATAGATACCGACTAATTTAGGCATTGGTTAATACATAGCCCCCTTCATCAAAACTCCCTCACCTCACTCATTATATAGTTAACCTTTATGATACTTGAAGTTAATTATAAGATGTAATTGAGGTTGGAGGTTAAAACGCGGCTGACTGACCAAATTATTTGTTCCACTAACCCTTCCCAACCTCAATCAATTGGTTTTAGTGACAATGTAATAAATGTTGGTAGCAAACGTTGCTACCGATTTTAAATCAGGCAGGCCTTTTACATCTTCCGGTATAGTAGTAATACAGGATACCTGCCAGAGTAACCAGCCCTCCCATTATCCAGGCATCCACTGATAGAAAGAACAATAATATAATGCACGTCATTAGCCCGAGAACAGGAAATATACGGGGGTAGACGGGCTTTTCCATTTTAAGCGCGCTGTAGTTAACTATTGCATAATACAGCAGCGACGCGAAGTTGGATATCGCTGCTGCCCGCGCAAGGTCTGTGAATGCAGCAAGGACCGCCATAATGATGCCAAATACCAGCACCGCGTTATACGGGATAGCCCGCTTATGATGCAGTTTTCCGAATAACCGGGGAAGATCGCTGTTCCTTGCCATTGCAAAAGAAATGCGTGATAACCCCAGTAGCGTCGTAAGAAGCACGCTCAGGGTAGCGACAAGCGCACCTATGGAGATGAGGGATGCCGCATTTTTGCTCTCAGCCAGCGCAGCATCCGAAAGGGGTGAACCCGAATGTGCAAGTTCAGTGTACCCGGCAAGGCCTACGGCAGTAAAACTGACAAGCATATATATCACTGTAGAGATGCCAAGCGCGAGGATTATTGCAAGAGGGATGGTTTTTGCCGGGTTCTTCACCTCCTCGCTGATGATGGTTATCCTCCCAAACCCTGTGAACGCAAAAAATACGAGAGCTGCACCCTGCATGACACCAATACCGCCGTTTGGCATGAAGGGTGAAAAATTATCCGCCTTCACAGCACCTATGCCGAAAATCACAAAAAAAGCCAGAATGAGGAGCTTTACGGATACAAGGACATTATTGACAAGGCTTGAATTCTTTGCTCCGAGATAGTTTATCATAGTGATGACAAGGCAGGCCGCCGGGGCTATCACATGCAGGGGAAGCGGAATAAACAATTGAAGATAGCTTGCAAACCCGATGCTCACTACGACGCCTATCACCACATTCGCCAGAAGCCACATCCACCCTGTGATGAAACCCGCAAAAGGAGAGATAAGTTCATGGGCGAATTCATAACCTCCGCCCTCTTTCGGGATGAACGCTGCAAGTTGCGCAAAACTGACGGCCGTGAATGCAGAGATGCCCGCGCTGATTAACAGGGACAGGAGCAGCGCAGGACCTGCAAGACCTGCAGCTATGCCTGTCACCACGAATATGCCTGCGCCGACTATTGCGCCGATCCCTATTGCCATGGCATCGAATAAGCCGAGCGTTTTTTGCAGTTCCATGCCGACAAATAGGGACTGCTTGTTAAAAAAATCTTCGAAGCGACGGCCAGCACACGCAAGATTTATCTCCTGCCAAGCCATTTTATAAATCTGGGGAAGAAAGAGGTGTATGACCCAGGAAACAACCGGTAATAAATTGTATATATTTCTGGTTATTCTCTCGATTGGTATTGCAATAATAACCACGGGTTTATACATAAGCGCCGCAGGTGCGGATGCCAAGCTGGAAGCTCCTGAACAGAGGGAGCTTTCTGTTTCCGGCTCTGCATCGGAATTTGTGGTGCCTGATACGGTATCCATAAACATCGGTGTCCTGACACAGGCCTCTACTGCCGGGGAAGCCTCGCAGAAAAATAACGATGCCATGACATCTGTGATAAACGCGCTTAAAAGCCTGGGGCTTGGCGACAGAGATATCCGGACATCCTTCCTGTCCATCCAGCCATTGTACAAATCTCCCGCGGAAGGTGAGGCGCCGAACATCACCGGATATTCGGCTTCCAATAATGTACAGGTAACCACGAAGATGCTCGGCAACCTGAGCGACATCGTAGACAAAGCAGTCGCCGCCGGAGCGAACCAGGTTAGCGGGATATCTTTCACAGTATCCGAAGAAAAGCAAAGACAGATCAACGACGAGCTGCTTGTAAAGGCTGTAAATGACTCATCTGCTAAAGCAAGCCTGCTTGCTGAAAGCCTGAAGGTCAGGATAACCGGCGTGAGAACGGCGTCGATAAGCGAAGGCGCGCTTCCTCCCGTTTTTGCACCGGCAGCGGTAGAAAAAACCGGTACACCGATCCAGCCGGGCGAGTCGCAGGTTTCGCTTTCTGTCCAGGTGACGTATATGATAGAATAATTGGGGAGCCAGAAGAACCAGAGGAATAAACAGTTTACCTGAATTAATAAGTTTCCGGCATATGCTTTCGGCATGTGCTTCCAGTATATGCCTTGCGTTCTTAACGTTATTTAAAGAATCGAGAACTAACGAACTATGGAGTGGGGGTAGTATGAGTCTTAGAAATAAATACGGTGAAGTGAAAAACGTGAGCTTGGTGATACCGACATTGAATGAAGAGTCGAATATAAAAGAAGTTTTCCCGTACATCCCTGAATTTATAGATGAGATAGTAGTGGTGGACGGTAATTCCACAGACAGGACAAGGGATGAAATATTAAAATACAGGAAAGATACGAAGATCATTGTGGAAAAACCCCGGGG
>CABMIB010000030.1 GCA_902386135.1 uncultured archaeon | reverse complement strand
AGTGGCAAGCAATTGATGGAGCTATGACAAAAGCACCATTGGGTGGAGGAGGAACAGGAGCAAATCCTACTGACCGTGGCAAAAAAGGTACAAAAAGGAGTATGCTAACTGATGGTAAAGGCATTCCTCTTTCGGTTGCAGTAGATGGAGCTAACCGTCATGATAAAAAGCTTGTAAAAGGGACTCTTGATGCCATAATTATTGAAAGACCTCCTTCAGATGACGTGGTTCAGAATATGTGTATGGATAAGGGATATGATTTTCCTGATATCAGAGAGTTGGTTGAAGAATATGGTTATACTGCCCATATCCGAAGCCGTAGAGAGGAAAACATAGAAAAAAAGAGATACCAGGTTACAGGGCAAGAAGATGGGTAGTTGAAAGGACACACTCATGGTTGAATCGTTTCAGAAGGTTGCTTATACGATGGGAAAAGAAAGTTGAGAATTACTCTGCTATGCTTCATTTCGCTTGTGCATGGATAACATTCAGAGCATCTGGACTTTTCGGATAGGTTCTAAGTGAAGTCTTGATATTTATTATGATTTATTCAAGACTTCACTTTTCCACAATCCCCACCACTTCTTATTCTTGTGCTTTGTAGCCCAGTTTATTCTTCCCCAGTGATATTTGGTGACACGTATGCAACTTTACAAATTATTAAGTTTTATTACCAACGTGCAGAGACGTATATCATAAAAGTTCTCACGAACTTCAGACCTTTCCATATATCAAGACAACCTGCATAGTTACAAATCGCTGCTCGACCGCTATATATTTAAGCTAATAAAGGAAAATTAATTATGGCTCTTGGCAAGTCCTGTCACGATTCTACACAAATCTAAATGATTGGTAAGAACAGTAGATACGGTAAAAGCATATACAACATGCTAATCTTAATCTATTAGTCTCTTGACACTCTTGCCAAGAGCTAATAACATTCATCTGCTACTTCCCGGACTTGAGATCAGCGACAATTTTTACCCAATCCTTAATCTCATTATATATATTTTTCACCATATCAGCTTGAACATTCCACTTTTTAGCCTCTTCAAATAGATTATTTGTAATTTCCAGATTAGTTTTGAGTTTCTGTGAAATATCAAATTCTTTAATGGCTTGGGTATAGACATTATAAGTCCAAGGAATTTCATGTAAATTCTCTGGGACTGTCCGGATGCTATATAGCAGTGTCGAGTAAGCACCGGGGTCAAGGACATTAGCATGGAATAATCGATTCAATTTGGCATGAATGCTTTTATCTTCTGAGGAGGTTTTAATTTCATCCAATATCTCGTTAAAATGCCTATTGTAGTCATCAATCAGAAAATCGGTAACATATGCGAGCTCAACTGCATTAATAAAATGATTTCTAAAACAATGTCTTCCTTTTTGGATTTTAATGTGAGAATGAATTTTTTTTAATCCTTGATCAATATAGATTATGCTGACTTTTTTTGAAACTGCAAGCAAGTCATTTTCGTCATGGCCTTTTAATTTATTTTCTAATAATTTGTTCCTCTCCATTTCAATTTCTTCGGGTTTAGGTTTCGCTTTTCCAGTGAGAATCTTCGAAAGTTGGCTAAGATTTTCTTTGACATGCAGCTCATTTCCATGAAAGTTGATTAAGGTGTAGATGCCTTCCACTTCTCTGTTTGAGTTTTCCTTTGATATTTCATTGACAACTGAATTGATAATGCTATTAAATAAATCAAAAAGATTAACTTCCTTGTCTCGATATCTGATTATGATTTGATTTTTGAAGTCGAAAATATCATTTGTAGCATCTAAATCAAATTTATCTAATTTTATATATAAGTATAAATGCACAGCGCCAGCACCTGGTGGAAATATCCTAACTTGAGAGTTGACTCTGCAATCGGTTATTTCTGAACCTAATGCGTTTTTAAGGATGCTCTTATTGATTTCCAACCTATCTGTAATGATAATCTGAAATGGATAAAAAGGTAGCCTTTTCCGGCCAGTAAGGTTAATAGGTGCAGGCTCATGCTTAAACGGTCTCCAAAAATTATCTTTAGGCATAGATAGATTTTTTATCGGTTTTAAAATCCATCCTTCCTTCAGTTCAAATCTCTTATTTTTATTTATCAGTTGATTAATTTTTTCAGGGTTAGATAAAAAATTAAAATTTGGCTTGCTGAGAATACTTCCTTTCAGTCGGTTTGGCCGGAAAACTGGCTCAGATAAACTAAATCTTTTAATAAAGACAATATTTAAAGAATCTAAACTCACCATACTCAATTAGTTTTATGTTCTTTTGATTCAAAAGGCTTTCGTAAGGTATAGGAATTGTTCCGGTATATGTCTCACGTATTATTCTCCCTATATAAGAAAGATAAAATAAAAAGTTTAAATAACTACTATACAAAAAACATAGAAGTTGCTCACGTAGAATGGATGCGCAAGAATATTTATCGTGCTCCGTTCGCGCAAAATTACCGTCTGAGACCCGCCCTGCCGCATCTCAAGAACGTCTGAGGGGTCAAAGTTTCGCCGAACTACAGCGAAACCATGACTCCCTCAGACGTTCAACATATCTTATTGCAGCAGGGCGGCGAAGTCTCAGACTGATAGTTTTTTGAATGCTTCTCTGCGCAAACGGGCGCATGATATATTTTAGCTGCGTTTAAACTGAGCAGCAGGGCGGCTCAGAACTCGAATGATATATCTATCCTGCCCTTCGGGAGGGGTTAGCGCATGGTTGGGAAGGCTGTTACTTCACGATGGCGCTGATACTTCCTTTTTAAGCTTTTTCATAGGTATACTTTTATGCAGTTGTACCCCTTGATATATCTGATATAATACAATTATAAAAAGTTTAAAACTGCCTATAAAATAAAGTAGCAACATGGGAGTTAAAGAAATATTGTCAAAATCATCGCCAATGGTAAGCAAAGAAAAATCAGAGCAACAAAAACAAGCACCTACGGAGGCTTCTAAAAGATTTTTAAAGTATTTAGCGAGGCCTAAGTTGCAATTAATAGTTAATGGGCTAGGTGTTTCATTAGCGAGTGGTTTAGCAATTACAGAAGCATTAAAGGGTCAATATGATGTAGCAGCAACAAATGGTATAATTGCAGGATTTTTTGGAGCCAATGTGATAAGAAGTTATGACGCTCTCCAGCAATGGGAAGCAAATTAAAGATAAAATTACACCACGTAAATAATAGTTCATGGTTAATACTCCACAAGATTTATTATTACAGATACTTAAAATTATTGACTACAGCGATAATAAAGAAGCCTTTGTTGAGGAGTTTATTAAAAACATTCACTTACAATCTTTATCATATTTAATTTCCACACTATCCCCTGATAAGCAAGAAGAAGTTAAAACAGAACTTACAATGAATAAAAATAATTCTGATAAAGTAGCAAGTACATTAAATGCTTATTTTTCTCAATCGCAAATGCAAGATGCTCTTAAAAATGCCTCAAAAAGTGCAATGACTGAATATATTAAAACCATAAATCCCACTTTGTCAGCCACTCAAAAGCAACAATTATCCAAAGCGTTTCAAAAATTACAACCCTAACCGCATATTTAACTAATCAAACCGTAGAATAAGATTGGGGGTGAGAAAAATCACCTGCTTCAAAGATAATTTCCACCTCATGCGTGAAAACTGTATGTTGTTATTCTATCCTCAGTGACATAAATATTTATACAAATCAAGTTTGAATCTCTTTGTTCGGTAATATTTTGTAGTCTGTCTCTTGAGGTCTTCCAAGGATTGCGGTAGTGTAGATCCAAGAACTTCATCTT